>QMZE01000034.1 GCA_003663025.1 Archaeoglobales archaeon | reverse complement strand
ACCAGACTACTACTACATATACTAAATACATAATTTTTTTTCAACATAAATTTATGTAGAGCCACAAGTAAACAAAACCAAAAAACCAAAAAACCAAACGAGGAAAGAAAAACGAATCGAGGATCTAGTCGAGGATCTAATTGGGGATCTCAAACCAAGCCCATCTAATACATTTTCTGATTACAATAGTAAACTCCTCGAGCATGGAGATTAGGTTCAAGGTATCTAGGTATGGTGGCTCTGGTAATTTGAAATTGTGATTATCGTATCCTACAAAAACAATTACAGGATCTATTTCCTTAATCCACTTTACGAGTACCTCTAAGTCGAATTCGAGGATTGGTTCTATTGATACAAACTTAAGTCCAAAATCGAGGCTTGACATTGCTTTATACCTCTCACTAGGTAGTGGTGCTTTTGAAATATTGTGTTTTATGTATAAATCATCTCTATTCGTTTCTATGGTAGCTCCCAAAACTACATTATCCGGGAAGTACTCCAAGAATTCATGGTAGCGTTTTGGGTTTTTTGTAAGCAGTAGGAAATATGTTTTCGGAAATCCTTTTACATATCTCAAGACCTTGAAAATCCATTCACGAGGAATGAAATCACCAAATAGATCACCCATATCACAAAGGAAAACTATATCATTCTTACAAAATCTCTTCCTAAATTCTCTAGAATTTATTCTAGGAACAAACCCCTTTCTATATCTAGGTACGTTTTTTAGTCGAGTCTCAGCTAACCTTCTGGCATAGCAGTATTTACAGTAATGGAGACAGCCGGTAACAGGATTACATGTAAAATCAACTATTGGAAACATCCTATCTGTTCGAGGTCTGTGGACGAGCTTATTAAAAATGAGATTGAGGAATTTCATCTTCTTTGCGGAAATCATCTATAGTCCCTCTTCTCTCCTCTATTCACTTTACACAATTTACTTTTCATATTCTCTTATTAAGTGTTCAATATGGAGATCGATATCGAGTTCATCCTTTGCTAAGACCATCCAAGGACTATTACAACAACCACATGCATCTATGAATACTCCGTACTTTTTACATAACTTCTCGTACTCTCTGAGGAAATTCCTATACCTCTCATCTTTGGACATATGAGACCAAGGTGTATTGATATCTCCTTCCCTCTCCATTTTTAAGTTCAATAATCCCTTTATTACACTTATACATATTTCTACAAATTCATCCTCACTTACATTCATAGATTTATCCTTTGTTTTTCTCATAATCATCATAAATTTATGTACATGTAGTATATAAACATTTTCTTTTATAATCCGATATCTAAAATGGAATTGTTTATAAGTACTATCATGTTTTATTCTATGTGATACTATGAAGACTAAGGAGCCATACCAGCTAACTTTAAGACCATTTCGCCACATGTTAAAGTCAGTAGGAGCAGAAAGAGTGAGCCATGAGGCGGTAAAGGAGTTTAAGGATTTAATCGAGAGTATTGCCATCGAGGTGGCAAAGCTTATTGTAAAAGTATCAAAACATAGCAGAGGATTAACGGTAAAAGCGAGAGATGTGGAATTCGTAAAGCCATATATCCACATGATCGTAAGAGAGATGTATGGAAAGGAATGGAGAAAACCGCCAAAGTAGTTAATCAAAATTTGTTATTAGCACATAAAATCCTTTAAGCTTTTTTCCCTTTACTGATGCCTTAACGTATTTGACTATATGCCAATTATACCCTTTGTACCATCTATATACTAGTGGATGTGGTGTATACTTGAGAATCCACATACCTTTAACATTCCTCAATACTCTTGCCAATCTCTCATGATCCCTTATGCTCATGCCTAGATCATATCTTTCTATGAGTATATGTGGTGGATCTAGATAGAATAGTGTTTCAGGACTATCGTATCTCTTTATACACTCCTCAAAGTCGAGGTTCTCAATTATCACATTTTCAAGTCTCTTAGCTACTAATGGGATCATGAGAAGATAGCGCTTGTATATGCGAGGTGTAGTAGTATGGGCGCTACTACTTTTTCTAAACGATGGAAAACCAGCTCCGGGAGTTCGAGAGAATGCAGTACATATGTAATTAAAATATTCCACAGCTCTTTTCACATCAGGTATTTTTATATTCTGATTCCTTATCTCCTTAAATTTACTATGTGCGTACCTTGAAACTCTAGTATAGAATGCTAACCTCATGAACTCCTTCCATCGATCTCTCATACATATGAAAAGATTATATAGGTCTAAGCTTAGATCATTATACACCTCAATTTTACTAGGTTTTTTATTCAGAAGAACTGTTGCTGATCCACCAAAGACCTCTACATATATTCCATGTTCCGGAATCAAGTCGAGTATTTTATCGAGTATTGGAGCATCACCACCATAATACGAGAATGATCTAAGCATCTTTGTCCTTATCACTACATCATTAATCCAGACTATCTCACCACATTTTGGACATACGACATAATCTTTAACTATAGTTAATCTTTTATCCTTCATTTCACATACCATTATGTATGAGAAGGTTTGAACTGATATACCTAACGCCTAATGAGTTTACAAATAAGTGTAGACCAGAGTTAGTAGTCCGCAGATATGATAACATACCACAGGAGCTTAAAGAACATATTCTGAAACATGGAATTCTATACCCTGTAATTGTCGATAAAGACTATGTAATAATTGATGGAGTCTCACGATGGTACATATGTAAAGAATACGGAAACATGATTAAGGGAAAAGTACCAATTCTAAGATCCATAGACATAAGCTTTAAAGAGAGACCGGTAGAGTTCGCAGTATATATTTTAGCGAACTATACAGGACTACTTGAGGACGAACCTCTATTAAGGAAACTGAGGTTTGATCCATTACAGAGAGCTAAGCTAGTAAAAGTGATTTATGACGAGACGAGGAGTTTAAGAAAAACCGCTGAGCTTATAGGAGTTAGCCACGAAACCGTGAGATTATGGTTATCCCCCTTACAATTAGCTAAGAAGATTGGAAAGATAGACGAGGAAAAAGTTCTCGATAAAATGGCGGATAAACCGGTTGCACTATCAGTTTACGATAGAGTTAGTAGACTGAAGAAGAAGGAAATTATAGAAGATGGAGTAATTGCAAGTAGACTTTTAACAATGTCGGATAAGGAGAGAGAAATGATACTACCAATTGTTGAAAGACTTCCACGAGCTAAGGCGGTTAAATTACTATCACTATGTAAGGAAGTTGGTGTAGAAAGAGCCTTAGAAGAAATAGCCGAGCAGATGGCAAAAGAGGACGAGATGAGAGCTGGAGTAATTGTTAAATATACAGTCGAGAGGAAAATGGACTTTAGAGTACCGGGCATATCATCGAAAGTATTACTTGATGTTGCACTAAGTATAGGTTATACTATACTGAAAGTAGCATATGAGATTGGAAGATTAAAAAACAATGATGATCTCAGGATAATATCGAGTATATTCAAGGAAGAAGAGACAATTAGATCGATAATCGAGAGAGAGATATAAAAAGCAAAAAAGTATTTTTTATCTATTTTTCTGAAATCTATTTGAATAACCTAATTATAAAAGGCTTTTTCCTACGTCTGTATGAAGGTCTTGGAGTTAGTTTTATTTGTTTTGGTGTCTCTGAAAGGGGGGCTAGACATCGAGGGCATCTTTTCAATCCAAGCTTTCCAAGTACCTCTTTTGGTTGTAAGACTTCTTTCGATTTAAGAAGTATAAAACCGCACCTATGACACTTATAGACTATCATAGTTCAAGCCTCTAGGAAAATTGGTTCTACCTTTTCTCTTCGCCATAGTTCTTCTCTTAATAGGTCTCTAACGGCGGCTCTTATTGCCTCACTTTGATTTGGATATCTCCCTCTTTTTACTAATTCACGCAGTCCTTCTATGTAGGCAGGTGGTAGGTGTACCGTTACCAGCTTCATGTTTAGTTTTTTCTTACTTTTCTCTCTTTCCATGAAATTTCACCTTTACTAAATATATAAAAAAGTTGTATTTAAATGTTACTTTATATTAGCTATGTATATATCTAAATGTTATTAGATAACGTTTTACATTACTACTATATGTATAAATTTCACTAATATATAGGTAGATAATATTGTAAAAACGTTAAAAATAAACTATTGAATTATTCAGTATAAAAGTATTCAAAAGGGATATAATATGAAAAGCACAAGTGTGGTAATACCGGAGATCCGCAGAAGGTACTTTATAGAGTTAAACCATGCTATCGGTATACTACCATTCAGGTTAAATGATGAGCTAGTTATGGGTATACTAGGATCTATGATACACTCTGGTATAACTAGTGGACATAAGGCAAAAACGGTAATCTCTGCATGTGTATACCTATCAGCAAAACTAAGCAATATACCAGTTACTCAAAAGTACATATGTGATATAATCGAAATAAACCGAATACCACTTGTAAATGTTGTGAGAAAATTTCTAAATTTCTATGATATAGAGATTATGATGTAATAATACAGACGAAACATATATATATTAGTTATTATATATATCGTAAGAGAATATGATAAAAAAAGGAGGTGATAATATGGGAAAGGAGAGGAAAAAAGAGAAAAACTTTGTGAAGTGCTTCACTTTAGGCAAACAGGCTACATTAGTAGTTTCCATACCTAAACCAATCAGAGAAACTCTAAAATTAAAGAAAGGTGATTATCTTGAAGTTGAAACCGATGGAAAACGCATTATACTAACACCTATCGGAATTGGAGATAAGATAGAAGAGGTGGGTGCCTATTAGTGAGAAAAAAGTAATAGTATTAGCATTAACCATAACTATGCTTATCATAGTAGGTATATTGGTATCATTAATATACTATACTGAAAAGAAAATAGAGAAATGGTGTGCAGAGATTAAAAAAGAGGGTAAAAGTCCATATGCACCTCTCTGGTTAATAGAGGAAAATGCCCATTTCACCAAATCCATAGTAAGACTGTTACTCATAGTGGTCTTACTATTGGTGATTCTTTCATGGTTCATAATGGTATTAGAAATAATGCTGTGGTGATAGATTATGTCTAAAAGAAAACATGAAAAAGAGTATAAAGAGTCTCAAACACAAGATAAGGAAGCATTTAGAAAATACCTCAAAGAAGTGGAAAATATAGCAAAGAAGTACAAAAATGCATCGCTCTTACATCCCTTTGTGGTTGATGGAAAAAAGATAATATGCGTAGTTGTATTTGGGGATTATTGGGTTGAGGCAAAAAGAGTGCCAATTATAGTGAATATATTGGTTCCTCGAACAGAATATGGAGCCATATTATGCTTGGCACTTGAAATATACGATAATCCATTTAGTCCTCTAATATTAACTTGCTACATTAATCCGAAAAGTAAAGAGCAAGTAGACATCTGGCTTGGAATTGCAGAACAGGATAAATTACCAATTATCTATGTTAGAGATGGAAATATAATTGACTCGATGGCGGTAACGATATCTCATAACAGGGATATATACCGATTTACCTATGAGGTAGCAGAAAGATACAACAAAAAGATCAAAAAGTATGATTATGATAAAGCAAAAGAGGAAGCAACCAAGATAATCGAAAAAGCTTTGAGAGAGAAGATATTTGTATATGGAGAGTGAGATAATGATCAAGTATTTCGTAATAGGTTTTCCTCATACAGCAACCACCTACTGCTATAAATATATTCTAAGCAAATTCAAAAAACTAAAGGGAGTATTTGAACCATTTAATGCTGAAGTGGTAGGGTGGTGTAAATCCTTTGAAAAAGTACATCACTATAGTGAAGGAGAGGTAGAACACCACTACAATCAATTAAAACCAGATCTTAGAAAACTTATAGAGCTTAACGCAACATGGTTCTGGGATTGGGTTAATAATGACAAACCAACGCATCCATTTCTTGGTTTATTCTGGTATCAAATACTTGAAGAACTACACTACTCAATGGATAAATATATAGTGAAGGACGTATGTGCATGGGTATACCTCAAAAAAATAGTACCACTCTTTCCAAGTACAAGATTCATAATCCTAGAAAAGGATAGAGCCTCAGTATTAAGAGATTTCCTCTCACTATACTATCGTATTGACAAGGCAAAGCACAATCCAAGATGGGGATTAGGACTTAGTTTGTTCTACAGAAAGTTTCATGGAGTTGATAAATACCCTAAACCATTCAATGAATCAGTCCTAGCGAGAATGTTTAACGATGTATACAGTAAGTACCTACACCTCTGTAATGAAATAGCACACTTCTGGAATGTTAGGATAATAGCGTTTGAAAAAAGATTGGAAGATTGGATGATAGAAAGAGTTATATAAAGTATGTCCATAGCAAAAATACATGAGGTAAACCTCCATATGACATACGATATCAAAAAAGCATGGAAAGATTTTTTACGCCACTCATGGGTATACTATTATCGTAATGCATATAGAAAAGTACGAGACAGGAGGGGCATAAAAAACATGCGGAGGTTACGAGACATCATTAAATTGGAAAACATAGTAAGGATATGGAGTACTATACGAGATAACAGCCAAATGAAAAACATAGAGGAGTTACGAGACATTAAACTAATGAAAAACATAGAATATATATGAGACACTATGTAGGTGGAAAACATAGAATACCTATGAGACATACGTTTACTAGAAAACATGGAAAAAGTACGAAAATAGGTATGAGACAACAAAGAGTTGAAAAACAGAATATGGGTACGAGATGTTGATCAAATGAAAAACATAGGGGAGCTACGAGACATTTAACAAATGGAAAACATAAGAAAGATACGAGAAATTAGTTAGATGGAAAACAAAGGATGGATACGAGACATGTATAAAGTGGAAAACAAAAAGCACCCACGAGACATAAGTCAAATGAAAAACTTAAAATGTTTACGAGACATCAAAGAGGTGGAAAACAATATAATGCTATGAGACATACATAAAGTGGAAAACAAAGTGTAAATATGAGGTATGATAAAAGAAGGTACGAGACATTGAAGTTCTAAAAAACATAGAGTAGGTACGAGAAAAATATACTACTTATATTTTCTCTTCAGCCACTTTATATGTTCCCATGTAACCATTATGAATCCAAGGACTATGGATAGAGTACCCCACCAGAAACCGTGTGGTGGAAATCGATATGGGTTACTAATCTTCTGGCACTCAAGTATGAAGTCGTGGACGCATAATCCTATACCTAACCATTGAAGAGCAATTCCTAAAGCAAAGGTTCTAGAAATCTTTCTTCCAGCCCTACCGAATAGCCTAATTGCAACTCTTCTAAGTGGACATCTAGGTGGTCTAGGTTCATGTGCATCATAGCAAACTAATGAATCCCTATCATGACGTAACAACATTTTACTCCATAACGATTTTGCCTTTCTAATTGCTTCATTAAACTTCTCTCTTGTCTTTTCATATGCCTCATTCCACGTACTGTTACTATTTTTTAGCTTGTATATTAGTCCATAATTAGCACATTCTTTAAATAGATGCTCATCTTCGCCAGTATTAAATGCGAATTCATCATCATATCCCCAGAATACACAATCCCATTTATTGTGTGCTTCAGCTCCATAATCTTTACCTGAGAGACATGCGAGAGTATAGATTACCTTTCCCGCAACAAGATTGAGGTTTTTCTTATCTAGACAATAGCCTTTTCCATTCTGTGCTACTAATCCTCTCTCATCACCATGGTCATAAAATACTACAATATCTATTTCCAAATTTCTTAATGCTCTTTCCACATTCTCTCTAGTAGCTTCTTCTCCTAGTAAAAGATACCATCTATATTTTCTAAGCTCATCTACTAGGTCTAAAAACCAATCAAATGAGTGTTCTGTAGCCTCATCGAATCTAGGAGCTATTCCTAGAATCAGCATTTCAATCTCCCTTCTCGAAAAGATCTATGGCAAGTAATACTGCTTCCTTTACTATCATCTTTCTAAATTCTTCATCTCTCAAAAACTTCTCTATAGTCAGTTCTTTAGTATAAACCTTCTTTCCAAGAACCCATTTGAAACTGTTAGGTTGTCTTTTTAGGTACTCTAGTATTGATTTTTCAAGTTCTGATAGTTTTTCCGATAGATCCATGGTATTACCCACCTCTTTTCTTAATTTTAGTCATTATATATGTTTTCATAATAGCACCACCGCTAATTAGACCGAGAATATACATCACTATATTTACAAATTGATCTCCACTAATCCTAGTAAAATAGCAAAGTACACCGCTGACCACTACTACTATCGATAGTACTATTACAACCTCTCTGGTATTCATTTGAATACACCTATCTCTTTCCCCTTCACGAATAGCACGATACTAGCGATCCAGATGTAGAGACTGAATAGACTACTGAAAAGCAATCCTAATGCTATTCCTTCCCAGATATCCCTGATAAAGCAGAGCCATGTAAACCCTAAGCTAAGCAATTCAAAGAACCCTACTACAATTATGGTTACTAATAGTCTTCCGCCCTTTATCCACTCCGCCAACTTCATTATATCACCTAATATAAGTAATATAGTATACTTTTAACTATTTCTATTCCCTCACTCAAAAAAAGAGCTTAAGTCATTCCTTTCATTACTTCCATGAGGTGTTTTTTCAGATCCTTTTTCAGAGGCTCAAGCGCTTCATCTACTATATCTGGTGCTTCTCCCTCCTCTATAAGATCCCTCTTTACCACATCTGTAATCTCTTCAACGATTTCCTCAATCTCCTCTTCCATCATCTTTTCTCCTTTTCTTCTATTCTTCTCCTTTTTTATGTCTATCTTTTAATTTTGTGAGATTCGGGATCGCCATGTGATAAGCTCATTCTAGATAAACTTAAATGCAGTCATCTTACTATCATGTCTCTTTAATGTCTCTTCACTAGCCCTTGTACTCACTTTCTCATCTAGGTTCTCATCGACCTTACTCTT
>QMZE01000033.1 GCA_003663025.1 Archaeoglobales archaeon | reverse complement strand
CCTTTCAATCTCCCTGGTTGAGAATACAAAAACTTCAATCCTATGACTAAGAGACTTCAGTGCGGATGACAACATCTTTGTGTATTCGGCAACACCACAGTGAACTGGAGGATACCTCGACACGAATCCTATCCTCATTGATTGAATATTCCCCTCAATACCGTTTAAGGATTTCGATGACAAAGTTTTAAATACCAAAAACAAAATGTTTGTATGTTCAGAAGGGTGCTGTTTGCGACGGATCTCTCCGAAAGGAGTTTAAACGTTCTAAAATCCATAAAAAATTTTAGATGTTTGGGTATAGAGGAAATTTTACTTGTGAGAGTTGTCAACATCTCAAGGTTTTTGGGTGCGAGGGGGATTGACATAAACTCCTACGTTAAGGAGATTGAGAGTGAGAGTGTTCCAAAGCTTGAGAACGTTGCAAGGGAGATGGAGGATTTGGGATTCAAGGCGAAGTTAATTATGCCTCTCCCAGTTGGCGATCCAGTTGGTGAGATAGTTAAGATTGCTGAGGATGAGGCTGTGGATTTGATAATCATGGGTAGTAGGGGTAGGAGCACTATTAAGGCAATTTTGCTTGGTAGCACAGCTGAAGGAGTTATAAACAAGACTGAGATACCTGTAATCGTATTCAAGGATCATCAGGGAGATGTGTTCAATAGGATACTGTATGCACACGATCTATCAAAGAAGGCTGAGAACCTTGGTGTTTATGTGAGGTTCGTTGCAAAACATTGCAACTCGGATGTTGTAGTTGTTCACATCCTTGAGAGGGGTGAAATTTTGGAGGAGAACTGGATAGGTAGAGTTGTCAGTGGTTTGAGGGAGGATGGTATAAATGTGAAGATTGTTATTGGTGATGGAAATCCACCAAAGGAGATTGTAAAGATTGCAGAAATTGAAGGTGCAAGTTGTATATTTGTTGGGAGATCGGGAATTGGATCGAGGATTTTGGGTAGCACAGCAGACTTTATAGTTAGGTATTCAAAGGTTCCCGTCTTTGTAGCCTAAATGCTATGACGGTCAAGATACTTACGAGTGAGATTGAGAAGGCTACAAAGGTTGCATTGGAAAACAGGCATAGGTTCATGGTTATTTTATGTTCCAAGGATACGAACAAATCCCTAAAGATTGCAAAGAGAATTTACAGGAGGTATTTGAAGATTTCTAAGAAAGAAGGAGAACTCCTAATTGTTGGGAGGAGTGACTTTATTGAAAGATCAAAGGAGTTTTTTGAGGGTAAGTTTGTTCACTACAAGGATGTTCAGAATGTCTTGGGTGAAACTTACCAATCTTTGATTTTGGATTTGACAAACGGATTTCATCCAAACGATCTGGGTATAGTCATTGAGACGATTGCCGAAGGAGGGATGATCGTAGCACTATCACCCCCAATAGAATCTTGGCAAAAATTGAAGAGTAGATGGCATGAGGAACTTGTGAGTGAGCCTTACAGTGTTGATGATGTTGTTCCAAGGTTTTACAGGAGATTCATAAGGAGGACACTGTTGGCAAAGGGTGTGATGGTATACGATGTCGATGGAAGGAGGATGATCAAACCTTACGAGTTTGAGAGGGTTGAAGATTCTAGGGAGGAGATAATTTTGCCAGAGGAGGAGAGGGAAATTAGTAGGAAGCTATACAAGCTTTGTGCTACACAAGACCAGGTCAGGGTTCTTGAGACTTTTGAAGGTTACTTCGACAGGAAGAGGGACAGGAAGGCAGTCGTGATTACTGCAGATAGAGGAAGGGGGAAGACTGCCGTTTTGGGTATAGTCACACCATACCTCATATGGAGGATGTTCAAAGTTCTCAAGAGACCCGTAAGGATTATGGTTGTCGCTCCAACACCCTACGCTGTTCAAACTTTCTTCAAGTTTTTGATAAAGGCTATGATTAGGGTTGGAATTAACTTCAGGGTTAAGGAGAGTGGAAAGTTAATAACAGTCGTTAACAGTAGATTTGCAAGGGTTGAATATGTCGTTCCGAGGAGGGCTATGGTTGAGAAGGATTTTGCAGACATAGTCATAGTTGATGAAGCTGCTGGAATAGATGTTCCAATACTATGGAAGATAACTGAAGGTGTAAGATGGATGATTTTCTCAACAACAATTCATGGTTATGAGGGTGCTGGGAGGGGGTTTAGCATAAGGTTTCTAAAGAGGCTTGAGGGTTGTGAGGATGTTGAGATTGAGAAGATTCACATGAATGAACCCATAAGGTATGGGAAGGGAGATCCAATTGAGAGGTGGCTCTTCGACGTTTTGCTTTTGGATGCTCAACCCTCAGAAATAACAGATCGAGACATTCAATTAATTGAAGAGGGGAAATTTAAATTTGAGGAGATAGATAAGGATAAACTTATCGAGGATGAGAGGCTTTTGAGGGAGTTCTTTGGGATATACGTCCTTGCACATTACAGAAATCGTCCTTCAGATCTAGTTATACTCTTGGATATGCCAAATCACAAACCCTTTGTCGTGAAGGTGAACGGTAAGGTTGTATGCTCTCTGCACGTTGCGATTGAGGGTAACATGGATGATGAGACGATAAAGAAGATATCCCATGGATACAAGCCAAAGGGACAGATTATTCCAGATCTAATGCTCAAACACTACTGGGACTACGAATTTCCAAAGTTTGTTGGTTTGAGAATTGTAAGGATTGCAACGCATCCATCAGTCATGAGGATGGGTATAGGGAGTTATGCACTTAGAAGGGTGATAGATTGGGCTAGGGATAGGGATATGGATTGGGTTGGGAGTGGATTTGGAGTTTCTCCAGAACTCCTGAGATTCTGGCTTAAGAACGATTTTACACCCGTCCACATAACACCCCAGAGGAACGAAGTTTCTGGTGAACATACAGTCATAGTCCTAAAACCTTTGAAGATGCACGTTGAGGAGAAGGTTGAAAACATTAACGTGGACTTTGTGAGGAGGTTGATAGAGTATCTTTCAGATGAGTTGAAGGATCTTGAGACTGAAACTGCAATGGGACTGCTAAAGAGCTTGAAGAGGGATGTTGAGATTGAAAAGCCATGTTTTGGGAAGGTTGAAAGGAGAAGGATGAAGAAGTATTTTCAGGGACAGAGTCTGTATGAATACGTCTCAGATTTGATAAGACCAGTTGTTAGGTATTACTACTCGAAGGTTGAGAAGGTTGATATGGGTGAGGAGGAGGAGAGGATACTTATTGCAAAATGTTTACAACTTAAGAGTTGGAGGGATTTGGGAGAGAGCTTCAAAATTTACAAGATTCTGCTTAAGGCGGTTCAGAAGATTTGGAGTATGTATTATGAAGAATGAATTTTAATTGATAGATGGGTATATTTTTAAATTGGATAAATCCAATTCTTGATAATGATTGAAGAACGAATTTGGACACTTAAAGATATCATGAAATGTATACAACCTTATCATATAACATCTCTTAAAAATTTAAGAAACATACTTAAATATAAGAAGATACTTTCTAAGAATATTTTAACCAAAAATAAAATATCCTTTGAAGATCTAGGTAATTTAGAGGAACAGCAATTTGATTTCGATATAGAAACTGGAAAGATTGGTTCAGAGTTGATCATATTTAGTAATATTTATATAACAAGACAATATAATGGGATTAAGTTCGAGATGACTTATAATCCAAAGATTTTAGATTTAAAGGATTTTGTAAGGTTGTATATTTTCATTTTTCATAGATTTGGTCATCCAATATTCCCAAAATTTGTATATGAAAAGATTATGAATGAGGATTCTATCTTAATGCTTAAATTTATCAATCTTTTATCACTTGTAAATGAGTTAGAAAATCGTAACATCGAGTATTATATCCTTTATGGGCATCCATCTCGTAAAAATCCAAAAGCCTTCAAAACCTTAGAAGATTTTATAAATTATTTAGCCATTGATTTACCATGTATTGATGCGATGAGAGAATGGTTAAAAGTAGATAAAAAATGTGGAAAGATCTACTCTCCGTTAGAATTTGACAGAGGATATTTTGAAACTTATACAGATAAATCTAAAAGATTAAAGCCAGATTTGGCTCATTTTCTATCTTCAGAACTGATTGTTCGAGATGAATTAAGTGTTAGTGCAATTAATCGAATCTTTGTAATAAGTAATGACGAAAGTTTAAAAGAAGATGTGGTAGAAATCTGTAGAAAAAATCAAATAAATTTAAAAGTAGATTTTCTAAATATCACTAAGTTAAGAAACGCCCTTAAAGGAGTTAGGTGATACTAATGGTTAAAATAGTTGAAATTAAAGATAAAGAAATATTTGACTCTGATGCGGATGTATTGGTAAATTCAACAAATATAAAAGGTATGATGGGTGCCGGAATAGCTAAAGAATTTAAAAGGCGATTTCCTGAGATGTTTAAAGATTATAAAAAAGCTTGTAAGAAGAAAGAAACATATATATTGGCAAAGTTTGAAGTTGATTGGAAAGATAAAAATAATCCAATAATAAAAGTTCATAAAATATATGATTGGAAACCACATATATGGATCCATAATAAAGATAATAGAAGTTTTATAATACTTAATTTTCCAACTAAGATATACTGGGATTTACCAAGTGACTATAAGATTATTGAAGCGGGATTGAAATGGCTAAGGAGAAACTTAAAAACACTGTCAGATATATTAGGTAGAAAAATTAAGAAGATTGCATTCCCACAAATTGGATCTGGCTATGGTAAATTGGAATGGGACAAAACCAAAAGACTGATAGAGAATGTATTTCATAATTTTTTTGATAATAGAAGTATATCTAAATTATGATCAAACGGAAATTAAAGAAAAAATAACCAAACAAGCAAAGTTACCATTATAGGGTGATCGAATGGAAAAGATAAACTTTGATGCAGAGTTTGTTGAGAGGATACTTGAAGGGAAAAAGATTACGACAATAAGGAAGGGTATAAAGAGCTACCCAATTGGAAAGGTTGTGGAGCTAACTGTGAACTACAAGCCTTTTGCTGTTGCAAGGGTTGTTAAGGTTGTTGTGAAGAGGGTTAAGGAGCTTACGAATGAAGATGCCATTAGAGATGGATTTGAGAATAGGGATCAACTGATGAATGCTTTGAGGAGGATATACGGTGAGATCGACGAGAGAGATTTTGTCACAATCGTTCACTTCAACCTCTTGGATAGGTTATGATGTTAAATCAGTCCCTCCTAAAATAGATTTAATGCAAGGTTGCACCAATCATGTTCATCAGTCTTCTAATCTCAAACTTCTAGCTCCAGTATCGATATCAATTCTTCGATATCAATTCTAGGTTTTGAGATGGGAGTTAAGCTTGTAACCTTAGACTTGATTTCGAAGTTTGTTTTGTTTTCAATTCTCATGACGTTCTCAAGGTTTACTTTAAAGTTTGAAATCGTTGAGGTTAAATTTGACCTCCTTTACGTCTTAAAGACATACATCAAGATTGTAGGTTTGGACATATCAAGGCAGAGGACAAAGAGCTGAAGATAAGCTTCAACGTTGGGGATGCTGAAAGATTAGGAGAGGATTTGGAAAGTTCATGTTATCTCTAATTAGAAATCCATTCAGAAGATACCCATTTTACGGAAGTGTAGATCCAGATTGGGTTGTGAAAACTTTGAATGGATTGGGGTTGAGGACTAAGGTTACAGATCTAACTTGGATAAGGAAGGAGATGAGAAAATCCCTACCTTTGAGATACATGTTAACTTGGACTGAAAAGAGAACATGATTGAGGGGTCAAAAGAAATCACTTAACCTCCTATTTTTAGATTTATTTGCAAGTGTGTGTGCCAATCTAATTGGTTCAGGCAACCTGTGACCTCTCAAGCATGACTTCACAACTTCCAGAGATGTCTCTGGTGTTATGTAACTTCCTGGAGATACGTATATTGGTTTGCAGTTTTTGCAAGTTTTCAATGCGTAACCAATTATTTCAGAGTTGTCGTAGATTGGTTTGGATTCCATAACATCCCTCGGTTCCTCAACCCTACCATAAAGCCTCCTCTTTGTTATACCAACTGAAGGTATTCCAGTTTCAATCGCCAAGTATGTTGCCAATCCACACCTCCTTGGATGTGCAATCCCACTTCCATCCACAAGTAGGATAACTTTTTCAACATCTCTCAAAACACTTTTAACAACATTCACAGCAGGCTTCCCCTCCCTAAACATCAGAAATGTAGGTATGTATGGAAATTCAACATCCTCAATTTTAACATCCCTCTTAACAACCTCAAGACTTGGAAAGCTCAACAACACGCATGCAGAAATTACCTTGTCACCCAAAAAAGCCTGATCGACTCCTGCAACGAACCTCAGATCCTCAATCTTTACGTTATCCTTCAAGACAACCCTCCTAGCCAACCTCCTCTGATAATCCTCAAGTTCCTTTAAATTCACGCTCAAACACCTCAATCTCATAATCCAACTCAGTCCTTAAACCAATGTTATGGAGTCTTTTGTTTGCATCCCACAAATCTACACTCCCCTCAACAACCTTTGGCAAACTTGAAAGCTTACAGATTACGTCAGTCTTAACGTAAAATATAAGTGCATTCAATATTGAAACATCCACAACGTTCTTATCCCACACCCTGACCCTTCCACAGTAACCACGAGATGCAACTATTGGTATCTTTGATGCTGTAGTGTAAACACCCTCAACAAAACTTGCAACGTTATCTGCAAAATCACACGTTATGAGAGATGCCCCCAAGACTCCATCCATCCTTGCAATTTCACTCAAGTATATCTCAATCTCATCTCTCGTAAGTTCACCGTCACTACCAAACCCAACAACCGCAACAATCGAGTTCAACTTGCTTAGAGATGACAGAACTATTGCATCAGCCAATGGGCTGTGCAAACCCCTCTCGTAACCCCTAGCCAAAGAATCACCACCAGCATCAACTCCAACAACCAAATCAACACCCTCCCTCTCAACAAAATCCTTCAAGCTTTTAGTTAAACCCACCTCCCCCTTTGTTATGTCAACACCCAAAACCTCACAATTCAAGAACTCTGCAACTTGAGATGCAATCAACTTTAAGTCCCTGTAGTTCGATTCTGAATTTATCCAAGCCAAGCAGTTATTTACAGTCTTACAGTTATCTATCTCCTCAATGGAGAGTGGGCCAGGCTTTCTATCCCTTGCAACCCTCTCCCAAATCACACCCCCATGTATGCAATCAACGTCAAAAAGCTTGAAGAATTCTGCAACTGGTAGTGTGCTTACAACGTCACCTCCACCACCCATCCCAATGAGCAGAGCCCTATCAATTCCTTTGAGAAGTTTGGCAATCTTCACATACATCCCTCTCCTCTCGAACTTTAATCCTTTTCATGACACAAACGAGGAAGGATGACAACTTAAGGAGCAAAACTTAAATATGATCTATTTAAGCTTTTCTCGTTATCTTGTCATCTTCTTTCATTTGACAGATCTGACAATTTAAGGAGCAAAACTGTCCATTTCTCGTTTTATCTTCGAAATTAAAAGCAAAAGCTTAAATATAAATTTTGCACAAAATTGACAAGCTCAAAGTTGACACCATCAGACAAATATACACAAATCAAACTCATACCATGGACTACAAATCCATAGGTTTGAAGGTTGGTATTGAGATTCATCAACAGCTCAACACAAAGCACAAGCTATTCTGTAAATGTCCAACTATGTTGAGAGATGTTGAGGATTCAAACTTTGAGTTCTTCAGATACCTAAGGCTGAAGAGGAGTGAGATTGGTGAGGAGGATAGGGCAGCTAAGGAGGAGGTTTTGAGGAGTAAGAGGTTTGTTTACAAGAGTTACGATACGACATGCCTAGTTGAGGCTGACGAGGAGCCACCAAGGGAGCTAAACTTGGAGGCTTTGAAGATTGCAATACAGATTGCAAAGCTACTAAACATGAAGTTTGTAGATGAGGTTCACGTTATGCGTAAGATTGTCATTGATGGTAGCAACACAACTGGATTTCAGAGGACAGCATTGATTGCATTCGATGGTTTCATTGAAGTTGAAGGGTGCAAAATTGGAATTGCAACACTTTGCTTGGAGGAGGAGGCTTGCAAGAAGATTGAAGATAGGGGAGATGTTGTAGTTTACTCGTTGGACAGACTTGGAATTCCCCTAGTTGAAATAAGCACGGAGGCTGAAATAGATTCTCCAAAACTTGCAAAGAAGGTTGCTTGGAAGTTGGGAATGATTTTGAGATCAACTGGGAAGGTGAAGAGGGGAATTGGAAGTATAAGGCAGGATGTAAACATAAGTGTGAGGGATGGAGCTAGGGTTGAGATAAAGGGTGTTCAGGAGCTTGAGATACTTGACAAGGTTATAGAGTATGAGGTTGTAAGACAGTTGAACCTCCTGAAGATTAGGGATGAGCTTGTTAGAAGGGGTGCTTACGTTGTTAGAGAGATATACGACGTCACACAGATCTTCAAGGATACGAGATGCAAGGTTATAATGAGGGCTTTGAAGTCGGGGGGTGTTGTTGAGGCAATTCTACTGAGGGGATTTGGTGGTATTGTTGGATTGGAGATTCAGCCAAAGAGGAGATTGGGGACTGAGTTTGCAGACATTGCCAGGATGTTTGGATTGGGTGGAATATTTCACACAGACGAACTTCCAGCTTACGGGATAAGTGAGGGGGAGGTTAATTCTTTGAGGGATGCCTTAAATTCCAATGAGGATGACTGCATAGTTATCGCATGTGGAGATCCCTTGAGAGTTGAGAGGGCTTTGATGAGGATAATTGAGAGGGCTGAGTATTGCTTGATTGGAGTTCCAGAGGAAACTAGGAAGGCTAACGAGGATGGGACTACATCATACCTAAGACCACTTCCAGGATCGGCAAGGATGTATCCAGAGACAGACGTTCCACCTGTGAAGATTGAAGGTTTGCTCGATGTAGAAATTCCAGAGTTGATTGAGGATAGGGTTAGAAGGTTTGTTGAGATGGGTTTGAGTGAGGATATGGCTTGGGCTGTTGCAGACTCAGATTTTCACGATCTATTTGAGATTTACGCCAAGAGAATAACTCCAAGTGTTGTTGCGAGGGTTATCCACATGATACCTTCACAACTGAAGAGGGAGGGATTTAAGGTTGAAAATCTAAGGAGAGAACATTTCAAGATTGCACTCGATCTCATAGCAGATGGTAAGATTGCAAAGGAAGGGGCTGAGGATGTTCTGAGGGAGTTCTGCATAAATCCAGATG
>QMZE01000032.1 GCA_003663025.1 Archaeoglobales archaeon | reverse complement strand
GAAGATGTTAAGGAAGACATTAAGAAGAAAGCTGTTAAGGGTGGTGTATGTTTAGTGGTTGCTACCATGACAGGGAACCCCGTAGCAGGTGCAACGGCATCAGAGTTAGCTACATACGTTATAGATAAAAAGGATGATGAAGTGTTGACCTATGATAAACTTGCTAATAGAATGATAAAAGTTGCAACATACTCTGCAATATCGCAAGCAACACATGGATTGGTTACTCCTGAAAGCATTGAAGATATAGATGTAAAGAAAACAAGTGACGGCAAATATGAAATGAATGCTAAGGTTAAAGTTAAACTGTTTGGGTTTATACCAATTACAATGGATACTAAAATTAAAACAGATCCAAAAGATCCAGGAGATGTCGAAGTTGATTTACCATGGTGGAACTTTTTAGCAAGACCCTATTAAATTTCTTTATTGAGGTGATAAAATGTCCTCAGCATTGGGATTTATAGTAGGTGCGGTTGTTTGGTTTATATTATCTCTCTTTGGATTTGTTATTCCAATAGTCGGCTGGATAATATCAGGCTTTGTAGCACCATTCGTTGGGGGCTACATAGCTGGTAAGGTGGGAGGTAAGAATGCAGTATTATCCTTAGCCTTAGCAGCTCCAATTACCATAGGTATTTTAGCGATGATTATTGCAATAATATTGCCAGGTCCATTAAAGATTCTTGGAGGTCTTGCAGGTCTGTATGCAGTAGTTGTGGCTATATTTAATCTAATTTTCGTTGGTGCTGGTGGTGTATTAGGTATGCGTGTCAGTGGGAGGTGAATTTAATGGAAGTTCCTAGGGAGATTGAGGATAATTTGTATCCAAATGAACAAATCATGTTTAGTCTAAAGAAAAAATTTGGCTTACAAATAAAGCCAGCATTCCTTATTATTACAGACAGGAGAGTAATCGTATTGGATCAAAAGATACTTGGGAGATATGAAATGACTGATGTCCCCTATGAGAAATTAGAATTTGTAAGGTTTAAAAGGGGTAAGGTTGGATCTGAATTTTTAATTAAAAGTGAAGATTTAACACCAATGAAGTTAACATGGTTAGAAAAAGATGAAGCATTAAGTGCACTAAATGCAATAAGAGATGCATTAAATGCTATCGCTGTTGAACCAGTTTCAATTAAAAGAAAAAAGGGTATCTGGTGGGAAGAGTGGGAAATAATAAAGCCAGCTGAATTAATCACAAGAGCTACACCTATCGTAAAGCCAGTGAGTCATGATATGAAGGAAGATAAATTTGAACAGCTTAAAAAATTGAAGGAACTATACGATATGGGTATAATTAGTCAAGAAGAGTATGAAGAAAAGAGAAAGAAAATTCTGGAACAGATTTAATCAAAGGACAAAAGCCCCAAAAACCTCATCCTCATCCAAACCCTCAACAAACGGCTTTGATTCGGAAGCCTTATCACACTCAACAACCTTCTCTTCAAAAGGTTTAATCTCAATATCCCAACTCCCACAAGCATCGTAAAGCTTGAATCTCCTCTTAACCCTACCAAAGTTTGAAATTACAATTCTAGCCCTATTTTCCTCAAAAAACTTCTCTATGTAAACCTTACCAGTGACCCTTGCAATAACCTTACCAACGTCAATCTCCTCCCTCCCAAGTATCTCCGAACACCTCTTTGCAATCATTGGAATTATCTTAACCAGAGTGTTCTCCCTCCTCCTTCTCTCCTGAATATATCTCTTCCTGTCCAAGTAAACCTTTAGCTTCCTACCAACCTCCTGCAAAGCCAAACGAGCCTCCTCAACTATCTCTGGAATCTCCGCAATCGCCTCCTTAGATTCCGATGTGTATGGTATGTTCGTTGAAGCTAGGTGTATCATTACAACCATTGGTGCGTTTGGAAGTCTGTCTTGATGAATTCCATACAACCTCCAATTGACACTCTCAACAGCCTTTGTCAACGCACATCCACCCTGCTGATAGAGTAGTGGTATCTTGTTTGCAAACCTCATCAAAATTGTTCCATCTGACTTCAAACCATAAGCAACTCCAACCTCTATCAGAAATGGATTTCCTGAGTAAACCTTTGGCTTCCTTGAGACTGCACATACAAACTCTGGCTTAAACTTTGTCAAGCTTTTTACTATGAGCTCCTCACCTATTGGAGATAGACAGTCAGTTGGGGGTGGAAGGAGTTGGGTTCTCTTGAAAGTCTCAATTAGGATTGAAGCTTCATCCCTCGTCAAATCCCTTGGATCCTTATTTCCAATTCCAGAACTTCTAACGATCTCCTCAGCAATCCTATCCCCAACCCTGACAAACTCCCTCTTTAAAAACTCCTTCAAACTTCTTGTTTTTGTCTCCCTAAGCATCTTAAGCAGTGTCCCAAGCTCAATTCCATGTGGATGTGGCTTTATAGCCTTTGGAACCTTTGGAACCTCATAGCAAACCCTGTCAAACTCGTGAATCTCACCATCGGGATCTATGAACGTTATTCTGGCATGTGGATTTACTATAGATGTCTGTCTGAGATACTCAAGAACACTCTGCCTCCTACCCTTAACGTAGCTACCCTCAACCTCAAGCTCAACCCTCAATCCATGTGTCCTCTTCCAATCAACCTTACCCTCAAACAAAACTTCTGGCTCGTTCCTTCTTGTATCTATGAGTATCTCAAACATGTATGCATCACAACCCTCAACCTTTGACAAAACCTTTGTAGGTTTTCCAGTTGTCAGTTGAGCGTATAGGACAGCTGAGCTTATTCCAATACCCTGCTGACCCCTACTCTGCCTTAAAATGTGAAACCTTGAACCGTAAAGTAACTTCCCAAATATCCTGGGTATCTCATCCCTCTCAATTCCTGGCCCATTGTCCTCCACGACAATCCTGTAGTGTCCTTCAACCCTGTCTATCCTTACCATTATGTCTGGCAAAATTCCAGCATCCTCACAAGCATCCAATGAGTTGTCAACAGCCTCCTTGACACAAGTAACCAAAGCCCTTGCTGGATTTGAGTAACCTAGTATGTGCTTGTTCTTCTCAAAGAATTCGGCAACACTTATCTCCCTCAACTTCATATCTCAGCCCCTATCACAGTCTGAGTTTTTGTCACTCCATCCAAACCCCTTATACAATCCACAGTATCATTCAGTTCAGCTAAATCCTTTGTCTCAACAATCACAACAAAGTCAAACTCTCCAAAGACATGTATGACATCCCTAACTCCCCTCATATCCCTAACGGACAAATAAAAATCCTTCTCCCTCCCAGGTTGAACGTTTACCATGATAACTGCAATCACCATGATTCAACTTAACAAACCACTATATAAATCTGATCAAGAGGGATAGTAGGAATGAAGTTGTTAGGAGTGTGAGGTAGAGTGCTGACATCCATATGCATGACCTATCGACATGACTTATGAATTTGCAAAACTCCTCCCCAACAACCCTTGCTGTTACATCTCTCTTTGAGAACTTGACCTCACAATCCTCAGTTTTGAGCTTGAAGCACTCCCTCAAAATTTCAAATATCACATTATCTCTCTTGTCGTATCCAACTGGTAGATATGTGAACTTTGTGCTTATTCCAGTCTTTGAATGGTTGTCTGTAGATGCAACTACTGCCTTAAAACCGTTTTTCTTACAGAAATCTTCAATCTCCCTCCTGAATTTTAAATCGACATTGTTACCGTCAAATATCACAATAACGTGCTTTTCATTACAGTAATCGAGTATCAAAACTGCAACACCACACATACTCTTCGTTTCAACGTTAAACTTCTTGAAGGCGTATCTCAACTTACACGGTTCACACTTAACATTCAAACCCCTATCTATCAGAGACTTCAACTCCAAAATATCGGGCTCGAAGTCCTTACAGTATGCACTGTGAGAGTCAACCACCACAGCACCATCGACATTTAGATCGTATGGTAAATCGTCTATGCACTCCTTTCCAACTATGAACATCAACTTAACCTTGTCGAATGGAAAAACCCTCAAAACATACCTCTCACCTTCAACATCGTATGGTTTCATGGGTAACAAACTTTCACCCCTACAATCAACAGACCTCATTATCCTCTCAACCTCCTCACGACTCACTGGATCCAAAGCGTGATTTGTTGGACTGTGTATGTAGAATGTGTTATCCATGGAGTTTATCTCACAAACCAACCTCGCACCACCAACGTTCCTCATTGGACCTGGATGGAAGGATGTTGTTATCAATCTTGCATCACCAAACCTCATGCACTTCACCCAACCTTCAAACTCAACAGACCTCTCCTTCAAAACATCCTCAAAGAATCTTGGATCGTCTGTTAGCCATGTGAGTAGAAAACCCTTGAAGTATTTCCCCATGTTGAAACCGTCAAACTCCCTGTCCATGACCTTTACAAATAGAACACCCATCAAAACACCCAATACGATCAATGGGGTTGTAGAGATTGATAGTGAGATGAGGGATGAGATTAACGTAACTTCAATCAAGTTTGATTCAGATGTGAAGTATAGAACCGTTAGAAGTGTGAAAGATACGAATATACCAGCAACCGGATTTGTCTTGAGAAGATCTGAAGTTGCACGCATCAAAACTATTGAGAAGGCAAAGAAGGTTAGGAGGAACATGAACTTCTTTAGATCGAACTTAACATTCAAGATTGGTATTGAAATTGCAAGTGCAATGGAAAAAACTGAAAATCTCAAGATGTCTATAAGTTTGTTTGCAACTATCAGTATCGTTGCAAGTGCTGCAAAAGACGTAAATGCACTTGGTATTGAGAATGTGATCCTGTGAAGCTTTTCAAGACCTTCAACCTTCATATCATCAGTCTCATCAACCTCAATCCTTCCACAAATCCAAGTCTCCCCTTCCTACAGCTAAACTCATCAAAACTCCTTACATCATCCCTCTTCAATCCAAATACCGTAAATGGAACTGGATCTCTAGTGTGTGTCCTAATTTTGACTGGTGTTTGATGGTCTGGGATTAGCATTATCCTGAAATCTTCAAGATCTATCCTGTCAATGATGTATCCAACAATCTTCTCATCGTAAACCTCTATGGCTTCAACCTTCCTCTCAAAATCCCCCTCATGACTGACCTCATCTATCCCCTCAATATGAAGCATGACGAAGTCGTGATCGTTCAGAGCTTTAACTGTTGCCCTTGCCAAACCTTTGTAGTTTGTATCTATGTATCCAGTCACACCGTCAACCTCAATGACATCCATACCCATACCCCTACCTATCCCCATTATCAGATCAACCTCAGATATCATCGCAGCTCTCAATCCGTAGAGATCCTTGAACTTTGGAAAACTTGGGATCCTACCCCCACCCCATATCCAAATCATGTTTGCCTTCTCTGTAAATCTTGGAACAACATCCTTTGATCTTTCCATGATCTCAATCAGAACATCCGAGAGTTCACAACCTCTAGGTAAATAATTGATGATGGGTTTTCCCGTGATGTCGTGAGGTGGAGTTGTCTCAACTTCACAGTATTCCCTCTCAATCACCAACAGACCCCTGTAACTCCTACCACTGTAAAACCTCATAAACTCTGGAATATTCTCATTCAAAGCCTTGAATATCTCCCTTGCAACATCATCCCCAACCTTCCCACCACTGTAATCGATCATCAATCCTCCTTCAACCTTAACGATGTTGCATCTGAATATAACCTTCCCTTTTATACCCCTGTATAGGGCTTCTATTGGTCCCCTACCAGTGTAGTATTTCCTGACATCTATCCCCAAAATTGTTAGATTTGCTATGTCACTCCCTGGCTCAAAGCCCTCTGGGATTGTTCTTGCAATTCCACAGCAACCCTCTTTTGCAAGGAAGTCCATGTTTGGTTTATCCGCAACTTCCAAAGGTGTTTTGTTTCCAAGTTCCTCAATTCTCAAATCAGCCATACCATCTGGAATTAGCAGGAGATACTTCATGGCTTGAATCTTGATGTTGTTAATTAACGTTTGCCCTTCTTTTAGTTGTTTTTAATCTTCCCTGTTAAATCAACCAAAAGCCTTAACAAGGGATTGTGAAATTTCCTTTAAGCTTTCGTAGGTGTCAACTTAAATGCATTTGCTTTTAAGTTGACATGCCCAAAAGCCTAAATAGGCTACATTTAAGTTTTGCACCCCATGTCCCCCTTAACACATCTAAGAGAGTGACTCATCTATTTTTAATGTCCTTCAAAGCCCTCAAAACCTCACCGTATGGAATCCTGTTCTTGCGGATTAATATTACACCCTCAACGTTCTTAGGCTTATCTACTGCCAAATCATCTCTTACAATCAAGATGAGTGGAATTCCAGATTTCTTAATCTTCTCAATCTTCCTTCTAATGTATTCTGTTGTCCAGAAACCTGCAATCTCAACATATACCTCCAATCCATCCTTTTTAATCAAAAAATCTGGTATGTAGGCATTTTTACCAGCTTTGACAATTCCAGGCTCCCTAAAAACTTCAAAACCAAGATTTCTCATCCTCCTGTAAAACTCCTCCTCCAGAGAGGAATCGAACTCTACATGCTCCTCGTAGTCTGGAAACAACCTTCGATTCCTATCGTTCATCTCAAATACGTATATCCTCTTTTCATAATCATCAACTATTTCCGCACGTATCCACCACTCCCTAGCTCTTAGAATCTCTGGTATGAGCTTTGCAATAGATGTTCCATACTTCCTCGTCATCTTCAGGATCGATGCTGTTCCAGTTACATCCGTAATCAATCTACCTTCCTCATCGTAAAGCTCATACATTAAACCCAACCACTTCAACTTGCGGAACACGTTTTTGTGGTTTGTTGAAATCCAGAAGCTCAAGCGAAGACAGTTGAATATCAGTGTTTGAAGGAGAGATAGGTTGTATCTCTTTATAAGTTCATCGGGTTTCATCTCCGAAACCTTTAGGAGTATCTTCTCCTCTTCCCTATCCGCAAACATTGCCCTCTCAATCTCCTCTTCAGAAACTCCAAAGTGTCTTGAAGCTTCCCTAACTATCTCACTCCTTTCACTCAGTCTTGTAACAAAACCCCTCTCAAAGAGGAAAGATCTCACCTTAAAGGGATCTAAGTTCGTCTTTAGAGAGAACTCACAACCCCTCTCAAGTATCCTGGCAAAACCCCTAACCCTCCTATAATTCTCGGCATTCTCAACCTTCCTGAGATCATCAAGTATCTTCAAATACTCTCTACCAACGTTGGAACGGTAAATTTTTATTACTTTTTCAGCCAAACCAATCGATTCTCTCCAAGCAAACCTTGGATGTATCTTCTTCCCACTCCTGTAAACACTTAACAGATCCTTGGGTAACACAATGAGAAGTTGGATTGATTATAAATATTCTATACTCGGCACATTTTTATATACAGTGAGGTAATTTTTACGTGTTTGCGGTGTTGAGGTATGAGAGGGGAACTTTGAGGATTGATGGTGACGTTCACATCCCATTTGCAAGGTGGGATGGTAGGAGTAACTGTTACAGGGCTTTAGCTTACAAATACAGAGACATATTGGATTTCTTGAAGAATTCAGGGATAGACTTTGAGGATCACGTCCAGGAGAACGTTATACCATGTCCCTACTTTGACGTTGAGATTGAGTTGAGGGATTATCAGGCTGAAGCTGTTGAGAGGTGGATTGTTGATAAAAGGGGAATCATCGTTCTACCAACTGGATCTGGAAAGACTTACATCGCATTGGATGCAATTGGAAGGTTGAGTGTTTCAACTTTGATTGTAGTTCCAACTCTGGCACTCGTGGATCAGTGGATGGACAGGTTGTCCATACTGTTTGGAAGGTCTTACGTTGGAGAGTTTACTGGAAGGAGGAAAGATCTGAAATCAATCACGGTAACAACTTACGACTCAGCATACGTTAACGCTGAGATTTTGGGTGACAAGTTTCTTCTAATCGTTTTTGATGAAGTCCATCATCTACCTGCTGAGAGTTACAGGCAGATTGCTGAGATGTCAATTGCACCCTATCGACTTGGTTTGACTGCAGTTTACGAGAGGGAGGATGGTCTGCACACTCTACTACCAGATCTCGTTGGTGGGGTTGTTTATGAGCTTAAGCCAAGGGATCTTGCTGGAAAACACCTTGCAAACTACGTTGTTGAGAGGGTAAAGGTTCCGTTAACCGATAGAGAGCTTGAGTTGTATAGAAAGAAGGCTAAAAGGTTTAGAGATTACGTAGCTTCAAGGAGAATTAGGTTGAGTGATGTTGAAGACTTCAGACAGATTGTTATGATGACTGGTATCGATAGAGATGCCTATGAGGCTTTGAGGTCTTGGGAGGAGGCTAGGAGGATTGCCTTTAACTCGAAGAACAAGTTGAGGGTGTTGAGGGATTTGTTGGAGAAACACAAGGATGACAAGATCATAATATTTACAAGATACAACGATCTCGTCTATACAATATCGAGGATATTTCTAATTCCAGCAATAACACACAAAACTGGTGATAGGGAGAGGAGGTATGTGTTGGATGGTTTTAGAAGTGGGAAGTTTAAGGCAATTGTAACAAGTCAGGTTTTGGATGAAGGGATTGATGTTCCAGATGCAAACGTTGGTATAATCGTGAGTGGGACTGGTTCATGCAGGGAGTTTGTTCAGAGGTTGGGTAGGCTACTGAGACCTGCAAAGGACTTGGCAATCCTATATGAACTCATTTCGAAGGATACTGGTGAGGTTAGAGTTTCAAAGAGGAGAAGTGGTCTGTTGGGAAAACTCAAATGAAAAATTTAAATAATCTTTAGATAAATGATCATGGTGGTGGAATGAGGAAGTTGTTACTGGCTTTTAGTCTTCCTCGTTCTACCACTTGTAAACGCACAGGAGTGGGCTGTTACCTATGGGGGTAGTTATTGGGATTGGGCTTTCTCGATCTAACAGACTGACGATGGAGGATACATAGTTGCAGGTGTCACATATTCGTTTGGAGCAGGTGAAGATTTCTGGGTATTGAAGTTGGATGAAAATGGTAATGTTGAGTGGCAGGAGACTTACGGTGGAAGTTCTGATGATAGGGCTGAATCTATTCAACAGACTGACGATGGAGGATACATAGTTGCAGGTTGGACAGATTCGTTTGGAGCAGGCTGGAGTGATTTCTGGGTTTTAAAGTTGGATGAAAATGGAGAGATACCAGGGTGTGAGATAGTTGGTGAATCGGATGTGGTTGTGACTATTCCAAGTGTAACTGTAACTAACACAAATGCAATAGTCCAAGAAACACATGCAACAGTTACAGAAACTGATACCAGTATAACATATACAAACG
>QMZE01000031.1 GCA_003663025.1 Archaeoglobales archaeon | reverse complement strand
ATTTCTGCCTGTGACGCTCCTGTGAGAGGGGGCGGGCACTGAAGCCCACGCTTGCGCGCTTCTGCGGGATACTTTTTACACCAGAGTTCCCACAACCAGCGCGGGGGTTTACGTTCATACGAACGAACCCTCACCTTCTCCTTCTTGCTCCACGGCGGGGCCTTTCTGGTGAAAGACTTGACCATTATCTGACCGATATCTTTCACCGCACCCGCTACCGCTTTAGACATTGCCCTTGCAAGTGATGTCATCTGGTTACCCACTTGCTTGGTGTCACCGACCTTCTTGGCGCCACCGACTCGACCTTTCTTCCTTGCCATCTTGAACCCTCCACTAACGAGTCAAAAGGTATATAATAGTCCCGAGGACACCAGCCCCACCGACGCCTATCAATGCCCATGCCCATACTGGCATCTTGCCTGCTGCCTTCGCTGCCTCTTTTGCCTCGCGCTTTGCCTGCTCGATAGCATAGAGAACGTAAGGGTCGTTCTGTAGCCCTTGCTGCGAGGCTTTCTGTTGAAGGGTCTGGGCTACTATATTCGCCATCTGGGCATACATCTTTGCGTTCTCTTTCTTCATCTCATCTATCATCTTCTCAACCTTGGCGTGTGAAGCCTCTATCTCTGCGTTCTTCTTCTCATCGTCCGTGAACCCCTTGAGTCCCATGCCCTTAAAAACCTTTTTGAGGGACCTTCCTGCTATCGCCCCCAGGATGCCCTTGAACACGGCCCCTGGGACCTGTGATGCCGTTTTTCCTGTTTGGGAGACAACCTCTGTCCCTGCATCTATGACGTTCCCGACCTGTTTGGCGAGAAAATCCACAGAGGATGTGAAGCCATTTTGAAGCCAGTCCCAGAACCCCTCTTTCTTCTGGGGCTCTGCCCCCATAAACCAACTGCCCTTCATATAGTTTCCTCCTCATACAAGTCGAAATGACGGTGCTTCCCATAGGGTAGTTTCTCAGCCAAGTCCATATCGACCCATCTTCGGCCATTATAGGCACGCACCCATACATGATGGATGCCTACCCCTTTTGTCCCTCCGAACCTAAACCTGGTGGGGTGGCCTACGGCCGACAACATCGTGGCGAGGAGAGTCGCAAGGCCGTCGCAGTCTTCCATCCCCATCCTTCCAGACAGAATGTCGTTAAGCAAGCGGATAGGAGTTACAAGCACCTCTTTGTATCTTGGGTCAAGAACATACCTTGTGTGCGCTTTTAGCCACTCAAAGATGGTCTTCTGTTCGCATGCCCAATCTTTGTCTGGGCATACTGATATGAGGTTGCGGGCTGCGTGTATGACAGTAGGGTCCCCACTGAAATGATTGACATACTGCTTCATCTTCTCAATTTCAAACCTGATACCTTCCATAGTATCAGGGAGAGGGGTTCTGCGCGCCTCTCCCTGACGAGGTGGATTGGACAACCGCCCAATGCCCAGAAGACGACCTATTAAAGGGTGCATCACGTCACCTCTTCAAGAACCATCCAACAAGAAACCCTGCCACAAGGCCTCCTATGCCCGTTCCGAGGGCAATAAAAGGCCAGATGCCACGACGTTTCTTCCAGGCTTCAAACTCTCTGTATTCCCTTTCGACTTCAGAAGCCCCTCTCGCGAGTTTTTCCAACTCCTCTCGAGGGATTCCTGGCTCTCTGGGTCGCCACTCTGGTTGGACGTAACGCCCCAGCAACTTTTCAGCCTCTTCTTTGTAAGGCTCAAGACTTACACCTGGCATAAGCATACACCACCAAGGTTGATAGCCCCACCACAACAATACCCGCTCCAACACAAAAAGCCGCCCATGCCCTAGGCGCTTTTCTCAGCGCCTGACATAGCGGCTCCATTTTCTCGACGGCTTCGTCCAACTCGGACAACGGTCCAGCGGCAACACGACCAACAAGAGGAATACTTTGAAGTGCCCACCGCAACCTTTCCAATCGAGGGTATAGGTTGATGTAGAATTCCCTGCATAGTCGGTTAGCCTTTTCCAAAACAGATTTCATGGCTTACCTCGGTCGGTCGTGTCGGCAGATTACAAGCAAAAACGGTCTGGCCGTTCTGCCGACACGACCAGACCGTCACCCAAAACGTAACGCACCCACCACCCAAATCAAGCCTAAAAGACGTTCACAACGTAAAAATGTTCCGTTTTATGATGTTTCGGTCCCACCTTGGTTCGTGGGCGCTTGATTCGGCATGGATTGTCCTTCTTGTGCTTGTGTTTGTGCTTGCTTCATCGCCTCCTCCATTGCTTTCTGTGCCGCAGGGATTCTGGTTCTATAGTATTCCAACATTATCTCTCGCACCTTTTCAAGGTGCTCTGTGATACTGGCTTTCTTGTCTTTGAAGTCACCAAGGCCAACAACCTCATCTATAGCATCCACTATTTTGGATGCAGGATAGAGCATGATGTTTTTGATGGCCGAATCTGACCACGGCCCTGTTTCCGCCAGGGCCTTCAACTCTATAAAGGTTTCTTCTGGAGGGAATTGGGCTTCTGCTCGGAGCGCAAGGTTCTCAACTACAGACCGTATGACATCCCCGCCACCAACTTCAACCACCTTGCGCAAGATGCCTTTAACCCCTCCAGTCAACCAACCAAGCGCCTTTTGAACCGAATCCTTCAACCCCATATCAGGCTCCCCCATAGTAGGTTGAGGCAAGGCCGCCACAGCCTGTGGTTGTGGCTCCTCTCCTTGCCTTTCCTGCATCTTCTGCTGGAACGCCTGCAAACCACGTCCCAGCACGTTGCCTATCACGTCCATCCACCGCGTTTCGCTCTTGCTGCTATCACCCTGGGCTTCTCCCCCTACAGCCTCCATCAATAGTCCGCGCATCTCCTCAATGTATCCTCGCTCTCTCTCGGCAAACTCCCGCATCAAGTTCCACTGTCGGTCAAGAGAATCACGGGCTTGCTTGATAAACTCTCTCTGTAAGTCTCCCATCGACTTGGTGTGTTCCAACTGGGCGTCAAGAGAATTCTTGAGCAACGCGGTGTTTTCGTTGTGCATCTCCTTCATACGAACCCAGAAGTTCTCCATCATCGCCACCTGGTCGTCTTTGCTCTTCTCTCTGTCTTTGACCACTGCCTCCATGGTTTTTTGCATGGACTCCATGGTTGCCCTGAACACCATCTGGAGCCCTTGCATCATCTGTTGGCCTTGTGCCGTGATTACGGCAAGTATCGCAGAGTTGTCCTGTGGCTGTTTCTGCTGTTGCTGGAGCATCTTCAACACCTCTATCAGCGGTGCCGCCTGCCTTTCGGTAGCCGCTTCTTTTGCTTCAGCCACCTCTCTTGCGGCCTCGGCCACGCGGCGCGCGGCCTCTGCTGCAACGATTGTTTGCTCTTGGGCCGCCGTCATACCTTCCTTGAAGGCGTCTTTCCCTGCTTCGACGGCAGCGACTACATCGGTGCGCTGTGACTCTTCTTTTTTGCGTAGTGACTGGAAGGGTCCCCCTCCTGATTCATACGGCCTTACCAGGCCGTCCATCTGCGAAAGAAACCCATGAACATGGCGTGCGTTAAAGTCTTTTGCGTTAAGGCCAAACTGATGCCTTACCTGTTCAGCAATCTCCTGACGTGAGAAGCCTTCGTCCCATAGACTTCTCACCATTCTACGCACATCGTCTCGAAGGTCATTGGGCAATCCCATAGCCAATCCCCCTCTAAAGGCAAAGTGATTTTACCCTGCCAGTCGTTGATTGTCAACCCTTTTTCGAGAAACGTCGCAGTCGGTCACTATCTTGAATAATATCTTGTATTGTTTTAGTAGAATATCGGCGCTCTGAAACCCTTGATTTTGCTGGTTTTTTTCGTCCAAACTGTTCCGACGTTGGAACACTTTTTGTTCCGACGTTGGAACACTTTTTGTTCCGACGTTGGAACACTTTTTGTTCCGACGTTGGAACGATTCCCAATCGCTTTTTCGCAGAGTTGCGGGCAAGAAACTGGACTGGCTCACTGTCCCATAATTGCGTGTTGCCACTCTCTGTTATTGCCATAGACTCCAGTCTTTTCTGTATTTGCAGTTCTGTGGGGGACAATAATACCCAAGACCTTTTGCGGGCGTTCTCTGGGTCTTGCCCAGTGGCACGTAAATAGTCACGTGCTCTGACGACCAGTCCCACTGCTTGAAGCCATTTCAGCCCACCATAGAAACGCCTCCGAGGCATCCCTACATACTCAATTATCCGTTTTAATGGCGTGTCCACCACGCCATTATAGGCGTGCGCCGCCATGCCTACCCATACGGTCAAGGCATCGGGGGCGGAGCACAAGTAAGGAACCAGATGGCGAGGGATGCCTACAAAGGGGCGTTGTGGCCGTTGTAGGATTTTTTTGGTAGAAAGTGCTTGACATGGCACGTCCACGCGGGTATGGTTGTTGTAGGCTCGTTTGATGGCACCCATAAGGCCTTGTGGGGTTGCCATAGCAACATCCTCCAAAAAGCCACCGACGACGGTGGCTTTTTTTATCACCTCAACAGGCAGTCGTCAAGAACAAAACCGTCTATCACCAAAAGTAGTTAAAAAACGCCTTTTTCGGTGGACAAACAGCGTTTTTTGTCGTATAATATAGTGAGCCTTGAGGGCACACATCCCGCTCACTCCTGAGCATTTCATCTCCTTCCTGGTTTGGCTTACCCCATTCCTTGAAGAGTGAAGTGGTGCAGGACTGACCACCGTTGAGCGGAGCCTTCGGGTTTTTCTCAACGGTGTGGGATGTGCCCAATAGGCTCTGTTCTTTGACTCGGCGCGAAACGTTCTGCATAGAACGTCGGGGTCGCATTGATGCGGCTGGCGACCCCCTGATGAGCACGGCCGCATCAGAGAGAAGTGTATTAGGAGGTGATATGATGACATGGGTAGAGGTATACCGCAATACGTATAACAGGATTCAATCGTGGCTCAACGGCGCCATGTGGAAGCCGTTGAACAAACCGAAAGGTGAGAAGGGCAGAAAAGCCCAAGAGAAAGCATTGAGAGTGATTCGGAAACTGACCCACCTCCCACACCCAGAAGATGTAGAGAATGCGATAAGAACGCTGGGGGACGTGGGAGGGTAGCGAAACGCCCCCTCGGGGGCGTCGCCCCGCACGCCGCCGCCGTCGCGGGGCCTGAGGAGCAGGGCGGCGGCAGAAACCATTTTTGGAGGAGTTGCTATGGAGCAAACAATCGAAGTCCTCTGCCCACACTGTCAGAACGAATTTGAGGCCACCAAAAGCCTCGAGACGACTTGCCCGAGATGCAAAAAGAGGTTTAATACGCTCGAGGCTGCTCGAGTATCTTCTTGGGGGCCTTATTGGGTTTCCATACGTGTGGGAGAAACATTTGTTCGCTTCGTCAACTGCATTACCTGTGGGCAGTTGGTGGCAACAGACGAAAAGAGATGTCCTCGATGCAAAAGTCGTTTGGGGGATATGTTATGAAGAGGATTACTCTCGCCACTTTTTCCTTCCCAAAACACGCGGGAATGTCCCGCGTAAACCTCATGGTAGAAGGAAGTAGCGTTATCCTTGACATCCCAAAGCGGAAAATGAGTTGCAGGGCACAGGTAAACGTCTTGTGTCAACCAGGTATTTTTTTGTGCCCTCTCGCGCAAGCGCTCGCATACATAACGCTCTCGCATGGCGATAAAGACTCTCGTGTAGAGATTGCGGCCCAAGCCGCCTTTCGCCATGTGAAAAACCGTATGTTCCGATGCGACTACAAGGGAGAGTTTAGAGGCAGCCCATGCGCTTTGGGGTGGAGAGATTAGGCGAAACGCCCCCTCGGGGGGCGTCGCCCCGCACGCCGCCGCCGTCGCGGGGCCTGAGGAGCAGGGCGGCGGCAAGGAACCTTTTTTAGGGGATTGTGCTATGGGGTATCCAAGAGAACAAAAAGTTGTGTTAATTTGTCCCAAGTGTGGACATGAGTATGAAGCATCCACGAAAAGTGGACAGATAATGGAAACCTGCCCTAAATGCAAAGAGGTTTTTTGCTTCTTTGATGCTGCCTCGACCTATTACGAGAGATGTCCTTTTTGCGGAGTATGGGTCGAGGACGAAGGCGATACCCTCGGACTGACTTGTCCTAAATGTGGTAAGACGTTTCCCTTGTAAGCGAAACGCGGCGGGTGCAAAGACGGGGACCCCTCTATCCGAAAGGATAGGTGTAGGGGTCGGCTTAATGTGCGGAACCCGACCGCACGCCCGCCGCGTCGCCCCGCACGCCGCCGCCGTCGCGGGGCCTGAGGAGCAGGGCGGCGGCAAGGAGCCATTTTGGAGGAGTTGTGCGATGAAGGCAGTTGAAGTATGGAAGGCTGAACGGCCACGTTATATGAGGTGGCCTCGATTAGAGTATTACTATGCGTTAAAGCCTTCTGTTTTGTTGAGGAGACGGCTGACATCCAGCCGCAACAGCGGTCGTTACTTCTTGTTTACTGGTTGGAACACGGACAAAAAGGCTTACGTCCTTCCAGAAAAAGAATGGCGACGTTGGACCAATGCCGCTCCTTATCAACCCGTATTTGAGGCCGTAGTGCTTCATGGTGCAAGGCTTAAACTGACTCCTTGTGTCATACGAAAGGTGCTGGCGGATGTGCTTCAATTCCATCCTGATGAATATGGATGTGTTTGGAGCGGCCAGCATTACAAAGAAGGGTTCGAGCAACTTTTTGCCAACCTGTCCGATATAATCGTTCTTTGGATAGGCTGGTGTGCGCTGGAAGGCATAGGCCTCGAAATTTTCTACCCTACCGTGTGGCACCGATTGAAAGAGATTATCATCTTTCGACGGAGCCAAACCTTGGGTATGCACGCCCTACGCACCAGTATATGGAAATCCCTACAAGCAGGATTAAAGCCAAGACCTAAATCCTACAAGAAAGAAGAAGGCTCGCTAATCATTCAAGGCCACTTGACGGGGGAATACTACATAGCAGAGAAGAAGCCGTCACCGCGGTTTCTGCGCCGATGGCAAAAACCAGGCGGCTTCCATCATGAGTTGCGACTTTTTAACCATGCGATATGGATAAAGGATGGCTTTCCGTGTATTTTCCCTGTCGACAATCAGGTTGTAATCCTTTCTCCTCAACTGTTCGACGGAAACTTCAGTTCTACGGAACCCACCTACAAGTTTCCACAATGGGTCGAAGTTGAAATTTTCTCTCCTGACCATCCACCTTGCGATTTGGTTGTTGAAGACAATGAAGTGCTTATTTTATGGCATCCTTTTCCTGATTCAGGTGTTGCTGACTAATAAGCGAAACGCCCCCTCGGGGGCGTCGCCCCGCACGCCGCCGCCGTCGCGGGGCCTGAGGAGCAGGGCGGCGGCAAGGAACCTTTTGGAGGAGGATGTGCTATGTGGGAGGCATTGATAGTTACAAACGAACGCTTTAAGGATGACAATCGTTTTGAAGAAGACAGGGTTGTAACCGTCTTCTACAAAGACAGTCAAGGGAAAGTCCACAGTGTCACCTTAACACAGAAAGACTTGCTTGAATGCACCCAATTGGCAAGTCGAGCATCCAACGTCCTCGCAGACGTGGCTATCGGGGCACATGTTGTTGGTGGCAAAATAACAATCCAAACCAAGGCCGCTCGCAAAGCCTTTCTGCGAGAACTGGACAGAATGCGCAAGTTAAGGTCAGACCTACAATAAGGAGGATGTGCCATGGATAGTGTCGTGGAAAATTTCTATGGACGCTTGGAAAGCATGTTGAGTCATTATGGGGTTGAAATCCTTGGCAAGGAATTGGCTCAAAAGGGCCATCCAACCGTCCAACAAACATTCATGCGAATGGTTGTTGCCTTTATCAAGGAAATGGCTCAACGAGAAGAATTACCCTGGGAGGCTCGGAACAGAGCCACGATACGTCTGTGCAAACGGTTGTATGAACACGTCAAAGAAGAAAGGCTGCCTTTGATATAGGAGATGAGCCGTGGAAGTCACCGTGTTTGGATACAAACGAATTGGACAGTGTAAACGATGTGGGAAGTGTTGTATGGGACACCAAATTATCCGAGGACACAGATTGGAAGTAATGAGGGACAACGCCATAATAAACGGAGTGTTGCCTGAACTCATGGACGAACTGATAGGAGAACTGACGAAATTCAACTGCCCACATCTGAGGTGGCGAAAAGAAAATGGCAGACGTATAGCGGTGTGTTCCATATATGAGGACAGACCCGACTTCTGTCGAAATTATCCTGCCGAGCCAGGAGACCTTATAGAAGGATGTGGATACAGATTCTTGTAGCGAAACGCCCCTCGGGGGGCGTCGCCCCGCACGCCGCCGCCGTCGCGGGGCCTGAGGAGCAGGGCGGCGGCACAAGGAACTTTTTGGGAGGATATGTCTATGCAACTCTATGGAGCGATTGTTTTTCAACACGGTCAGAAGCAAGACATGTTGCGCGTATGGCGCGGCGTGGTCGAAAAAGAAGAAGACTTCGTGGTGCGGCTTATACGCCGCTTGAACCTTCACATGACTACGCCAGCGCCAGAACTTGCGCGTATCAAAAGCAACCTATTTCAGGGCCACACGCTTGTGGTTCAGACAATGGACGGAACGGTGATTGAGATTATTCCTCTCTGCTGTCCATCGCGGATGTGGCGCAGAGGAAAGCGCATTGTTGACCTTGCCTTCGGTCAAGGTAAGGATGAAACGGTCGATGAGGTATTGAAGAACCATCTGTTATTCCGTCCTAAAGAATAATTTTGGAGGAGTGCCCCATGGATACGGTTGTGTCTATTCAAAACGGTGTGGTGAAATGCACAAGTGGACATGCCAGGTCACTTACAAAAGTGAAATGGCTCGAAGATTCCTGCGGCAATGGCTATGCCATTTTTGAGGACCATGTAGCGTTTTGCCCGTGGAGCCTTTTCCGTCTGGTTAGGCGGATGGGAAAAGCCAATGTCGAACCAAACCCTGTCTGCGAAACATTGAGGCAGGCAGGGTCACGACACGTCGACTAACCCTGCCCTGTTAGGAGGGAAGGCATGTGGACGAGAAACAAAAAGAGGCTTCAGGGAGAGTTCCGAAAGGCCTGCAACGGAAAAGTTGTAGAGCGATTCGGTAAATGGCTTTCCCCAAAAGCCATTTTGGCTGATTGGGAAAAGTGGGCAAAGAAGAAACTGCGCTCTTCCAAAACGCGGAGACGAGCGCAGATGATTATGGTCGAGATAGAACGACTGAAACAACAATTGCCCTCTCCCAAGTCTTCATAAGCGAAACGCCCCCTCGGGGGCGTCGCCCCGCACGCCGCCGCCGTCGCGGGGCCTGAGGAGCAGGGCGGCGGCAAGGAACCTTTT
>QMZE01000030.1 GCA_003663025.1 Archaeoglobales archaeon | reverse complement strand
GTATCAGCAGGATACGGTGCTTCAATCATTTCACCCGCTGTCACTGTGGAGAGGAAGCTCGCGGTGTCGTCGCGTAGCCGTGTCAGTCGCTTGCGCATACGGACGTTGGCGGCAGCTCCGCGGCTCGATACGGAACGGTAGAACACGATGTGCGTTCCTGAAGCAGCGTCGTTTGACATGGTCTGAGCGCTGGTGAGCACTACTTGGCCTGCGGTGTGGGAAGTTACGACCCACATGCCTACATTGGCCGCTGCGTCAGACGAGATGATGAAAGCCAAATCACCGTCGGCGACACCTGAGAAGGCGGCGGCCAGCGTGACTGTGTTGGTGGCGCCGGTGATATTGCAGCCTTTCACGCTGAGTGTGGGTTCGTATACTACAACGTTGCGGCCTGCTTCATCCGCGGAGTAGGTACCTGAAAGAGTGATGTATTCGTTAGACGCACCCTTTTCGATGATGGTGTAGGCTTTGTTGGTGTACGTTGCGCTGTCAGTTAGGACACCAATGGTGTCGCCGATGGCAACGCCGGAGAAGTCTCCGTTGGAGCCTACGCAGGCGATGCCTGCGAGAGTACCTACGACTGCGCCGCTTTCGAGGCTGACCGTCTTAGCCACGACGATAGCGCCACCCTCTGATTGGAGAATCTTGTTACGAATGGCGTAGTCGAGAGGGTTGGTGCCGGGGTAGGGCGTTCCACTGTTCAGCTCGTCTGAGGTGCGTAGACGTTTTTCGCCGATGGCGCCGTAGAGTTCGATAGGAGTGTGTCCCGTGTCGAAGATGGTCTTTTGGTCGACCACGCTTTCCACATCACCGTGTGACGTCTCCAGATAATGCCCGTCGTTCGACGTAGAGCCGGTACCGTCGGTCACAAATTGGGTGGGTTGTGTACTTGCTTCAGGATCAACAAATACGTCGACTTTTGCAGTCCCGCTGGGGTCTAGCAGCGTGTGGCCTACGAGACTCGGTGGCGCTGAGGCTTTTTCAGTGGGCAGCAGGTCGTAGGATCCGACGATGACGCGGTACTTGGCTTTGTCGAAGGCCTCGAACGCTTCCGCGTGTGCTTTCCACATGGCCAGGACACCGGTAGTCCACGCAGCTCCAGACAGCGAGTCTGTCATTGGAACGATGGCATAGATGTCGCTACGCGCGCTCATCTTGTCTTTGGCGGAAGTGTGGCCTGCGAGGTCGTCGGAGGGAACACCAAATACCTGGAGTGGCGTGGTTGTGTTTCCGAAGGATACGTGCGCTCCGGCAGCCAAGGGATTGCGTTCGTCGTTTTTACCAAGTACGCCCGTGATGGCTGAGGAATCGTCGAGTGTTTGCACGTCCTGCAAGTCGGTTCGTAGTTCGCGGTAGCCGATGTAAATTTCGGCGTAATTCACGAGATACGTGTTGCTGTTGTAAGTCACCTTCAAGCCTGTGGGGCTTGTCTTGATAGTGATTTGGTTGCCGACGATAGCCGTGTACAGCGTTTCGTCGAGGTGTTGCGCGTCAGCCATTGCGTGTTCAACGCGGAACAGTGCGTTGCTTACACTTTTGTTGGGTGAGACGCCGGTTCCGCCTATCTTGTCAAGGTCGGCCTCGGTGAAGAGCTTCGTGACGGTCACTTCGGTCGCGCTGATGACCTCTTTGACTGTCTTGACGACGGTAAAGTCTGCGTCACCCGGGTTGGCTGCGTCTGTGATGACTAGTCGGTCTCCAGGCAGCGCGTCTATGACTACAAATCCCGCTGTGGCACTGGTGAACGAGACACTTTCCTCGGTCGTCGAACCGTCGACGGCTTTGCCGAGTTCAATCAAAGCTTCGCTGAACACCAGGTCTACGCTGTCGGTGTCGAGTTCTGCGCCAGAGGTGTGGTTGGGCGGCTCTGTCAAAACGAGGAAGTTGGTGCCTGCGTCCGGACGTCCCGCACTCGAGCCATCAGCAGCGCAGCCCGCATCTGCGGTCTCGCCGGTTTTGATGAAGTCGATGGGAGTCCCGCCGGGGTCTTTTACGCGGATGTCATCCGCATCCTCGGGGTAATCCTCAATGTGGTATGCCGGTCCGACTAGGCAACAGTTGAGATCTGGGGTATCGGGAGTGACGGTGATAGTCGCCAATTCCTGATAGAGATAAACAATAGGGCGCACAAAAGCCATCTTAGGGTCTCCTCGCGCTACGGGCGTTAGCCTAGCTGTTCATAATATTAGGCCAAAACTCTTTCAATCGCAAGAGGTTACTCCCGCAGCGCAATGCGGCGGAAGTACGTCTCGGGGTCCGAAGAGTCAGATATTTTCATACTGACTCCATTCAATACACTTGCGAACGGGAAGGTCATCCAGCGTCGCTCGTAACCAACTCTAAATTGAATTTCGCTGTTGTACAACGTCCTGTCCTTCTCGTACGGTGTTGTTCTTCCCAGAATAATAGGACTCATTGAGCGAATCCCAAAGCCTGCTTCGATGATATCTGCACAAAATTGTAAGAATTCCTGCGCGTACCCTGCTAAGAGCCTGCTCTCGCCCATGTCAGGGGAGGTGCAGTCGACCACCATGTCCATTTCGACGAGCGAGAAGAACCACTCGATGCGTTTGGGCATGTAGAGTGGCATTTGGTCTTGGTCGCCGATAGACACTTTTCCAAAAGTGTGTTGCAAGTAGTCTACCCAAACCGCTGGTCGTGTGTTGCGCGCTTCCATGTTTTCATTGAAACCAGCTTCAACGAAAACTCCGGTTGTTTTCAAATCAGTTACCCATTCCCATGGGAGTACAGGCGTGCTCTCTGCTCCTTGCGATAGTCGCTCTCGAAGCAGAGAGACAAAGATACCAAGAACGACGATGGGTGTCGAAATGGTAAATTTTTCTGGCGTCTCAAACGGAGTCGCGATTCTGCTGGGGTCGGTCAAGCTAACTCCTAGTAGTAGCCGTAGTCACTGGCGGCGTAGAGGCCTTCTGGTCCAGGGTAGACACTGTGTCCTCCAGTAAGTCCTAAAGCGTACATATCGTCTGGCGTCAGGTAGTCCTCTTCAGCGTAGGACTCTTCAGGGCTGTACATTTCTTCTGGGGCGTAAGACGGTGTTACGTCGTAAACTGGGTTCATCAGGCCGAGGCCTCTTTCACCCATTTGGCCCCCCAGCAACTGGTCTAGCGGGCTGATGCCCACTGTGGGATACGCGGGTTCCGGTTCGTAGGCTGGTTCGGGTGCTACTTTTCCTGGCTGTCCACGCAGGACGGTGGCTAAATTGGAACCCGCTGAGCCGCCGAGTCCTGCGCCGGTTAGGCACCTAGACCTGTGCCGACGACACCTGCGACGTCTTCGTCTAGGTCGAACGCGTCAGCAGCTTGCTGTCCCAGATAGCGTCCTAGAAGACCACCACCCGCGGCACCTGCGAGTCCGCCCGCGATACCGTATAGGCGTTGTGCAGCGGCGCTGAGGTCGTCACCCGCCTCGTCTAGTGCTAGTTTTACGCCGACTTGATATGCAAGTTTCAACATGGTTCACCTCACAAAGATACGGCTATCTTGTATTCAACGGCCGTACGCGGAAGCTCGGAAACAACGAGGTTCTGGTGTACTAAAATAGTTTTCAATGACACGATTTTTCGTTTTCGAACAAACCACCGGATGTTGTGCGCACGTTCAATAAGCACGTCGCCATGGTCTACGCGGGGGAAATCGAGTAGTTCTATTTCTGTAAAATTGACGTCGTCTTTGGATTGGGGCGATATCTTGGAGTCTGTCTCACTTGCTACCCTGCGCCCGAGTACTTCGACGGGGCTGTAATAGCCGCCTTCCCAGGATGTCCCGTAGCAGGTCCCACAATTAGAGCTCGATATGGACCGTGTATTCGGGTCGTAACAGTCTGTACAACGTGTTCCGAAATGACGTTTCTTCAAAAGGTAATACTGTATCCCGTTTAGCTTGCTCAGCATGATGTAACGATCTCTGAGAATTTTCCGTTTGAGCAGACGCATGCGACCACCCTCTGTACGAGGGAATGCAGTAGTGCGTCGTTGTGGGTCGGGTTCACTCTGGTTTTGTGGGATAGGTCGTTCGGGGTTGCCTGGTTCGGCGTCGCAAATTTCGTGTTCCACGAGGCCGTCGAGGTTGATGATAGGCGAGTATACCGCGTTTACCCCGCCACTTGGGGGAGTGGCTTTGATGCGATAGTAAATGTCGCGTGCAAGTGAAAGTGTGTTGGCTTCTTGCGTACTCAGGTCGTCGTCATAAGTGAGAGCTGTCAGTAAGCTGACGAGTTCTGTCCACGGACCGCCCGGGGATCCTGAGCGTTCTACACTGTAGTTGAATGTGCCGCTTTCGCTGACTTCAGCGAGTTCCCACTGGAGCCTTACGAAATTAGGGTGCCACGGCATCACTTTGACAACGTTTACTTTCACTCGTTGTCCTCGTATGCAGGGTCGGCCAGTTGTGCAAGCGCTTCCGTTACAGGGATGTCGTTCGCGTAGGCGAGCTTCATGACTTGGTCACGACGACCAGATTCTGCGCGGTCCCACCAAGTCAGGAAATGCGCGCCTGCTTTTGTGTTGGGTACGTCGAAAGCTGCTTTGAACATCAGGTCGTCTTTTAGACGGGGAGGGATGCTCAAGCGACATGCGATGTGGACACGGGGAGCCATGCGTTCTCCTAGCGGTACTGGCCGTAGTACCCGTAATTCTGGGTTTGTGGGGTGAAGCCGTAGCCGCGGCCCATGGCCTGGCGTCCGGTGTGGTATATTGCTGCCGCGCCGGGCGTGCTCATCGGCGGGGTGGGCGATTTTCGTGTAATCGCTCCTACGCCTTTTTCTGCGAGAGTGGAACCGTATAGTGCAGCACCGAATGGCATAGCGGATAGCAGTGTTTTGCTCCCGAGTGTTTTGAAACCCTCTACAGGGTTCTGGCCAAACTGTTTCATCATAGGTGTGCCGCGCTTTGGGGCAAGCTTATCCGCTTTGCTGCGCCACAAGTTTGAAAATCTTTTCTGTGTGAATACGGGGCTTTTAGCCCGTCGGACAGCGCGGCCGACAACGCGTGCGCCCTGTGCACCACCACCAGCGATGGAGGAGAGCCCCTTTTTTCCTGCGAGTCGGCCTAATCGGCTAGATAGTTGCCATGCGGGGCCAAAGCTTATTGCACCTGGCAGGAACCCGCGCGCGAATGCTTCGCCACGCTCACCTTCAGGTGCGCCTAGAGCGTTTATGCCACCTGTAAGCGTACCACCTGCGAGGGACCCTTTGGTTCCACCTTTTCCAAAGTGCATCATGCGGCTAGTCGCTTTAGGGGACCCCAGCATTTTTCCGACGCCTTTGGCAATGCCTTTTCCGGCGAGTCCAAGTAGATTACCGACGATAGCTTCTTTTACAAGGCCGGGGTATCCCTCTGCGGCCGTGGCGACACCCCGCATATAAGCTATTTTGAGCATTTCATCTCGGTCCATTAGCGCCATCCTGTTCGAATCCAGCGGTAACCTGAGGACAAACCGCCGTAACACTGCTCCATGTTTTTCTGCTGTTTGAATTTTTGAGCAGTTGTTTTCCAGTCTTTTTTCAGGTCGTTTTTCAAGTTCGTGTATGCCTGCCATTTGTCGTCGACACCGATGGCTACGTTGCCGTCATTATACGTTACTTGGTTTCGAATCTGAAGAAAAGCTTCGCTAGACATCAAGTGCGACGCAGCTCCGAGGAGCAGCAACCACTCGTTGGGGAATTTGTCAGGGGCGTCAGACGCGTAACTGGATATTGGTGTAATGGCGTTGAATTCGCTTATGGCAAATCGGATGGACGCAGAGATGTCCTCGTCGTCGAACTGCACCGTGTCTAGCATGATGTTGTACGAGGGGTAATCACGGAGAAACCGGGTTACGTCTCCTGGTTTTACAGGCATGGCAACCTCCCAACCAGGCGGAGCAACTCAGGGCTGGCTTGCTGGAGCCGTTTCGAGGCCAGAATTACCTGCGCTTGGACTTGTTGTCTTTCTTGCCCTTGTTCCTGGTCTCAGTTTTGGTCTCGGTTTCGACTTTGACTTCGACTTTGGCTTCGCTGGCTTCAGCTTTGGTTTCAGTTTTAGCTTCGGCTTTGGTTTCAGCTTTAGCTTCAGCCTCTACCTTTGGGGGTGCCGCTGGGTTCTCTACCGAGGTCGTGGCTTGTTTCCCTGTTTCTACGACTGTCGTGCGACGGAGTTCTCGTTTTTCGGCTTCGTCTATGGACAGTAGCAGAATCTTTCCTTGGGCGCACCACGATACGACAGCAGGGTCTGTTTGCTGTGTTTCGGTGAGTTCCGCGTGATCGTGCAGCATCCCCGCAGGGTCGAGCTTTACCCGATTCTCGCAGAGAAGCACCAGGCTAGGCGTATTGTTGTAAGCGATTTTCACTGACATGTCTCTCACCTATCAGGGAAGGGTCATGCGAGTGACGCCCTTGGTGTTGCCAACGCCGATGCCAGGAGCGCTGTAGCTCCAGAATTCGATCATGTCAGCTTCCTGCTTGATGAACAGAGTGGCGTCCTGCAGCAGGAAGAAGTTGCCCAAGTAGTTCTCTGGGGAGAACAGCCAGACATCTTTGTTTGAGATGATGTCGTTTTTGATGGTGGTGATGACCGGGATGCCCCACAGCTTTTCTTCGGTCTCAATACCGTCGTCGTAGTGACGGGATGCAACGGGGTCACCGACGCTGGTTGCGGGCAGTTTCAGAGCTTCGTAGTACAGCTCTTTGGTCATGACGAGTTTGCCGATGGGGACTTGGCGTGCGACATGGGCCTGGAAGAGAGAGGTGAAGTTGGTCGCGTCCACACCACCGGTGCCGGGGGTGAGATGCTGCGCGCCAGTGGCGATGGCGATACAGGTCTGCAGGAAGCGTGTGTCTTCTTCGTTCGCCATGTCCTTGACCGAGTTGTCGCTGAGGATTTTGCGGATGTCGTTTTGGTAGCTCATCAGCTCGAACTTGGACTTGTTGAATCGCTGGCTCTCTACCTTGCCAAAGTAGATGGCGTAGCGAGGGCCGGAGAACCAGGTGCGGTCGCCAGTTCCCTTGAAAGGCACGAAAGTCGCGTAGGAATCAGGTTCCTTCTCGACGATTTTCTTCGGAAGGTCGGTGTATTCGTCGCGGTCGAGTTCGTCGTCGGACAGCACCACAGGGGTGAGGACCTGACGAGCGAAGGACGCTTCGCGCAGTTTGGAGCGGATGAATGCTGATCCCTCGGCGGCAGCTTCCTTCTCTTGGCCGTTCTCGACTTTCCGCAAGAAACTGCTGTTGACGAGCTGAGCGGAAACTTGAGTTGTTTCATAGTTCATGATTCGTTCTCCTTCGTCCTGAGTGGTCTAGGATTCTACAACCACGTAACCATCAATTGGGTTGACTTCTATCACTTTTCCGATGGGCACCGAAGTTGGGTTCGGGTCCGTCGGAGTGATTGCACCTGCGTTGGCGTAAACGGGGTCCTCTGGATTGAAGGCCGCGCTGGTTGCCACTTTGAAAATGAGTCCAGTCCGCAGTTTCAGACAGACCACTTTGTCTGTGAATTCACCGTCAGACTGGTCAGTACCCTGGATAACGAGCCAGGGATGGTCGGGGTTTCCGCTGGTAGGAAGGGCAGACGAGTAACGGTCGACGACTGCTACATCAGATTCGTCTTCAACAGCGACGATTGTGCCTTCCTCGATAGCGGGGGTTACAGCGTCCTTTTGTTTGAAACCGTAATGCAGCGCGGAGCTGTTTGGCCATCCTTTGATGATATCGAATTGGGATTCGAGGTTGGACATCTATTACCTCCTCCTACGATGCGATGACGACGAAGCCGTCGCCTTTGCCGATGATTTGGCCGATGGCGCGTTCGTTCGCCCCGGTCAGTGGCTTGACGACACCTGCATCGGCACGTACCAAGTCACCGATAGTGAACGATTCGCTCGTCTCCACCTTGAAGATAAGTCCTTCGTTCAGCCGCAAGGCAGCCATCTTGTCTGTGAGTACCGCGTCGCTTTGGTCCATTCCCTGGTATACGAGCCAAGGAACGTCCGGCAGCGTAATGGCGCTGACGGCCGTGGAGGTCAGAGCGGTCAAGACAGGGACGCTACTTTCGTCTACAACCTTGGCGATTCTGCCCTCAATGAGTATTGGCGACTCGGCGTCTTTTTGTTTGAAGACGCTGTCCATCGTACTTTTGCCTTGTGGCGGCAATCCTGCGATGACGTCGAATTTTGAATTCAGGTTCGACATGTCGTTTTCCTTTCGTTAGGACGCGACGGAGATGATTCCGCCTGCCCCAGCGACTCCGTTGGATTCTACGACCACGCCGACGTAGTGTTTCATGCCTGCTCCTGCGACGGTTTTTTCCAGCACACCTGCGTTGGCGCTTACGAGATCGCCAGGCGCCAGTGTGTCGGCGATGAGGGTCGCTACTTTGAAAGTGCAGCCGGTCAACAGCTTCAGGCAAGTCACTTTGTCGACAAATTGGGCGTCGAATTGGTCGTTGCCCTGGATGACGAGCCAGGCTTCGTCGCGGACGACGCTGGCTACTACACCCGAGGACAGTTTGCTCATATGGGGAGCGGCTTGGTGAAACGCGCCGACCCAAGCACCGGCAGGATGCGCACCGGTGTACTGGTAGAACTTGTTTTCGTACAAGCTCCCCGAACCGTTGATGAAGATGTTGTTTTCGTTGACGGGAGTGTCGGCTACGGCCCAGCTACCCGGGGTACCGGTGCTGAATACTACAACCTTCTCTTCCGAGCCAGCGAATGAGCCCGCGGCGCCCGCGGCGGCCACGACTGCGCGTGTGCCGTCAGGGGGCCCTACAGGTGTACCGCCAGAACCGGCGAGGATGAGGGCCCAGGCGGTTCCACTCCATTCGACGATGTCGCCAATGGTAAAGCCACTCCACGCACCTCCAACACCCGCAACGTGATACGCTTTGCCAGCGTCAGCAGCGGTGAGTGTTGGTGCGGTTACCAGTGAGTCGTCCATCATTTTCAGGACGACTGCAGGGGTGAGTTGCAGCGACTTGGTCTCGACGACCATCCCCTCTACCAGCGCCACTGTGGGTTCTGGGCGGAGGGAGTGTGCCAATGCGCTGCTGTCCGGCCAACCCCGAAGGGTATCGAAAACGGATTGCAGATTCGACATGGTTTTCTCCTTGTGTTCCTAGCTGAGTATCCAGTCCACGAATCTATCGTCCGCGGCAACCGAGGCCTCTTTTGAGGTCTGGGGTACATTGCGGCCGGACTGGCTGCTGGGGGCGCCGAGTTCTTCCGGTGACGTGGAAGAGGCCAGCTTCTCGATTACGTCAATCACGCTTGTGTCGGTCGTTGCCAGCTTTTGACGGAGCGACGGGCTTACTTCCTCACCAG
>QMZE01000029.1 GCA_003663025.1 Archaeoglobales archaeon | reverse complement strand
TACCCCCATACCTCTTCCTCCACTTACTGTGCAAACCCTTAGGTCTCCTCCACCCCTTATCCCTCAACTTAATCTTTGTGTGAGCGTATGGATGTCTGAATTCTGGCTTTCTTGCCTTCTGCCTTCTCCTAACCCTCAGCAACCTATCGATCTCTCCCATACACTCACCCCTTCTGAACTATGTATATACCATCCTGAAAGACCCTGGGATCCTTGTCCTTTATCCTTGTAGCGTGTTCAAGGTTCGCTGCAGTTTGTCCACACTCCTCCTTGTCTATACCCCTAACTATAACCTCCTGCCCCCTAACCTCAACCTCACACCTTCCAACAATCTTAGCCCTCCTTGGATGCTTCTCACCCAGGAAGTTCTCAATCACAACCTCTTTACCTTCAACCCTCAACTTTATTGGGAAGTGAGCGTAAACTACCTTAAGCCTATACTCAAAACCATCCTTAACACCAACGATAAGATTCCTTATGTGGGATGCAAAAGTTCCAACAACAGCCTTAAACCTCCTCCTCTCCTCGTTTGCATAAACTCTAACCTTTCCATCACACTTCTCAATGTAAACTCCTCTGAACCTTAGGAACCTTGAATTTTCACCAAGTGGTCCCTTAGCCTTAACTAAGTAACCTTTGAATGTGTCTCCCTCAATCGAAACCTCAACTCCCTCTGGAATGGCTACAAACCTCTCTACCATAACATCACCTAATAAACGTAAGCCAAGAGGACTCCACCCAAACCCTTCTCAATTGCATCCCTCTGAGACATGACACCCTTGGTAGTTGAAACTATGAGAATTCCAAAGTCCCTAGCTGGCAAAAACCTCTTTTCAAACTTCTCGTATTCAGTCCTCTTTACGGAGTATCTTGGTCTTATTGCACCACAGTCGTTTATCTTACCACTCAACTCCACAACATACATTCCACCTTTGTGATCCTCAACGTATTCAAAACCCCTTATGTATCCCTTCTCCTTCATAACCCTCAAGACATTTCCAATTAGCTTTGAAGCTGGCTTTATCTCACACCTATCCTTCCCAACCATCTCAGCGTTCTTTATGATAGACATGGCATTTGAAAGTGAACTCATATCACCACAACTTCTTAAACCCCAACTCACCTGCAACCTCCCTAAAGCACTGCCTGCATAGGTATATCCCATACTTCCTTATCAAACCCCTCTTCCTACCACACCTCCTACATTCGTTTGCACCCCTCCCAAACTTTGCCATCTAAATCACCTCAACACCCAAAGATCTCAACCACTCCAAAGTCTCCTCCCTGTTAATCCTGTGCCTACTTCCAACCTTAGACCTACACCTCCTCCTCCTTGCAACCCTGTATCCCCTCCTCCTCAAAACAACACAAACGTCCATTCCAAATATTCCTATGTCTGGATCGTAATCTACACCTGGCAAATCAATATGTTCCTGAATTCCAAACGAGAAGTTTCCAGCGTTTATAGATTTTGCACTGAGCTTGAACTCCTTTACCTTCAAAGCCTTCATCAAAAACTCCTTAGCCTTCTCACCCCTCAAAGTAACCTTTACACCTATCGCTTCCCCTCTCCTTATCCCAAAGTTCCTTATAGTCTGAGTTGAGTATGTTGCAACTGGCTTCTGTCCAGTCAAATTTTCAACTAGTGTCATAGCCTTCTTGTGCCTCTCACCACTCTCACCAACTCCTATGTTAATCACAACCTTGTCAAGCAGAATCTCCCTCATTGGATTCTCCTTCAAGACTTGCATCTATTACACCCCCAAGTCTATCACAGGCTTTTTGTCCTCCTTCTTCCCAACAACAAATACGTAATCAACAATCGTAGTTATATCCCTCCCACCAACGTCAACGGTAACGAGGTTTGGTGAGGAACTCCTCACCACCTTGTATTCTTTGATTTTTCCAATCTCACCTGCATGGGTTCCACCTGTTATCATGACCAAGGCTCCAACTTCAAAAGGAAGCCTATCCACAACAACCCTATCGGGAATCTTGAGGAGTATACTGTCCTTCGTCTTGTATGAGTTGTCACCTATTATGTTTGTTCCATCGAATAGGTTTAGCTGAATCCTCCCACCCCTAATCGTAGTCTTGTTGACTATCTTGTACAACTTCAGGTTGTCATCTTCAACCTCAATTGGGACAAACCTACCCTTCTCATCAAAAACGATCCTGTAACTCTTATTAAGCTTTGGAATCTTTACGACATCAAACAGACCAATCGGAAACTTGTAATCCTTCCTAGGAATTCCATCTACAAGTATCTCACCACTTGCAATTATCCTCCTCGCCTCTCTTGCACTATCTGCCAACTTTAGGTAATCCCTAACAACGATTAAGAGTGGAACAGCACTACCATCGTGAGGTCCTGGTGAGGGTTTTACAACCCATTTGAAAATCTTCCTTGGAACTTTGTATGTCTTTGGGGCTGATAACCTCTTCTGGTGCATTAAAATCACCTCTCAAGTATTTTCTTTCTAACATCGTCAATTTCCAAACTCGTTATCATAACGTTTGATGGATGAATTGGGACGTAAACCTCAGTTCCATCTGCCTTCCTCCTCGTAACACCATCAACGTATATCCTTACTCTCTTCATGTCAACCTCCACAACCTTACCCTCGTGACCCTCAAACTCCCCCCTCATAATCCTAACCTTGTCACCCTTCCTAACCCTAACAGCCCTCTTCCCATACTTCTTCCTAAGATCACTTGAGAGTGTTGCATGCAAAAGCCTGTGCCTCTCGTGCAGCTTTGACTTCTTATACAACCACCTCCTCCACTTCCTTGGCTGTTTTGACCTTGGAATCATAAAATCACCTCAAACCACAATCGTTGCAATCGAACCAATCTTTGGAAACCTTTCAGCTGCTTCTCTTGCAACAGGTCCCCTTATCTCCGTCCCCTTTGGATTTCCCTTCTGATCGACTATTACAGCTGCGTTGTCTTCAAACTTCACACGAGTCCCATCTGGTCTCCTGTATTCCTTCCTCTGTCTAACTATAACTGCATAGTGAACATGCTTCCTTATGTCAGGTGTCCCCTTCTTAACACTCACAACAACAACATCCCCAACACCAGCAGAAGGATATCTCCTCCTTACACCCTTGTAACCTACAACAGCAATTATCTCAAGCTCCCTTGCACCAGTGTTGTCTGCACAAATTAGTCTGGCACCCGTAGGTAAAGCTCTTGGAATACAAGCCCTGACTGCCCTCATCTCACCACCTCAACAATCACAAAGCTCTTTGTCTTACTTATGGGTCTGCATTCAGCTATCACAACTCTGTCACCAGGTTTTGCATTTATGCAAGGTGGATTGTGGGCATGAATCTTTGACCTCTTTTTGAGATACCTCTCATACTTTGGAACATACCTTATAAGCTCCCTCTCAATTACTGCAGTCTTTTCATATGTCTTAATGACCTTTCCAGTAAGAATCTGTCCCCTAACTACAAGATCTCCATGAAATGGACAATTCTTATCTTCACACTCCCTCTCGGGTGGTCTAACATCTATGCCAATATCCTTCATATCCAAACACCCTTCGCCCTCTTCAAAATTAACAAACCCCTCTTTATCCTCTCCTCAGGTCTGAAGTTTATTAGATCTCCACTCACATCCAACACCTTCCCAGCGAATCTAACCCTGAAGGTTCTACCCCTTTTTATCACTGTTTTTAAACCTTTTTCCGTATCTATCTTGAGTGTGTTCTTCGTCTCATCAACAACTACACCCTCAATACCAACCTCACATGGATTTGGAGATTTCACAACCTCAACGTTCAAACCTATCCACTCATGAGCCAAAATAAACTCAGGTCTCATAACCTTCCTCCCTCAAAGCCAACTTTATCCTTGCAATGTCTCTCTTTATGTTCCTAATAGCCATTGGATTCTCCAATCCAGCACCACTCCTCTTCTTTGTTCTGAGCTTGAGGAGTTCCATCTCAAGCTCCTTCAACTTCTTCAACTTCTCATCCCTTTCCATCTTTCTTACATCCTTCATCCTCATTCTACCACCTTACGCTTTATCTCCTCAAGCTCCTCCCTTTTAACATCCCTAACCTTGAACTCATCAGGCAACTCAACATCTGGAGGAATTATCCTGACACTCACACCGTAAACTCCAAGCTTCTTTACCGCAACATCAAAACCCCTGTCAACAAATTCAACAGCTGGATCTCCGGTGTGAATTATTGTTCCAGCTGTAAACTTTTCAGTTCTTGCCCTCTCGCTCACAAGCTTTCCACTTATCTCAATCTCACATCCCTTTGCACCAGCCTCTATTATTCTGTATAGGAATCTGTATCCAGCCCTCCTGAAATACCATCCCCTCTCTAAAGCCCTTGCCAAAAGTGTTGCCATCAGTTGTGCGTTGAACTCTGGTCTCTTAACCTCATCTACACTCAACTGTGGATTGTCCAATCCAAACTCCCTCAACTTCTCCTGAAGTATCTTTATCCTCCTCCCTCCCCTTCCAATTACCAATCCAGGTCTCTCCACAAATAGGCTGACCTGTGTCCCCAGAGGAGTTCTGACTATGTCTATTCCCCCAAATCCAGCATTCTTAACCTCTTCCCTAATCCACTCCTTAACCTTTAGCTTTGTCAGTCTATCCCTTATGAACTTCCTCTCAACTGCCATCACTCCACCTCCTCAGCAACAAATTCAACCGTAGTCAACTGTTGGAACCAAGGTGTAGCCCTTCCAAATGCCCTTGGAACAAACTTCTTTATCTTCCTCCCCATCTTTGCCTGAGCATGAACTATCACAAGCTTATCAACATCTAAACCCTTGTATTCTGCATTTGCCTCCAAGTTCTTCAAAACATCGAGTATGAATCTGCAAGCCTTCTGGGGATACCTACCAGCATACCAACCTTCAATACTCTTGTGAGCAACCTTTTTCTTGTATCTCTTGAATGGTATTGGTCTCTTGAGGTTAACAACATCCTGCAACAATCTCTTTGCTTCAACAATCCTCCTACCCCTAACAAATCTACATATCTCAACCGCATGCTTGAAGCTTATTGGCATCTCGTATCCCATGGCCTTGGCAACCTTCGTCTCATCACTGGGTTTGTATGAGTATTTCACCCTAGCCATACCCATCACTTCAGTGGAACGAACTTACTACTCCTCGTAGCACCAACACCAGGTCCAGAGTGCTTCTCAAACCTTCTGGTCTGTGCAAACTCACCCAATCTATGTCCTATCATCTCAGGCTTAACTTCAACCCTAACAAACTCCTTACCGTTGTGAACCTGTATGACCTTCCCAACCATCTCTGGAAGGACTATCATATCTCTGCAGTGTGTCCTAACTACATCCCTCTTCTTCAACTTCCTAAGTAGTTTCAGTTCCTGCTCTGTAAATCCTCTCCTTATCTTCCTCCTCTCCCTAGCTGGTAAAAGCTCAGCCAACTGCTCAAGGCTCATCCTCTTAAGATCTTCCAACGTGTAACCACGATATCTAAATTCCTTTGGTCTCGTAACCTTACCCTTCAACGCCATACCACACACCTCACAAAATTGATATAAATCATTTCCTGACACCCGTTCTCCTCGCAGCTATACTCCCAACCTTCCTACCAGGAGGTGCGTTTCTGCTTACAGTCTTTGGCTTTCCTACATGCTGATGTTTACCTCCACCAAAGGGATGATCAACAGCATTCATTGCAACACCTCTAACCCTTGGATACTTAGCAGCCTTGCTCTTCATCTTGTGAAACTTCTTTCCAGCCTTTACAAATGGTTTCTCCACTCTCCCACCACCTGCAACAACTCCAATTGTAGCCCTGCACTTGGGATCAAACCACTTGAGTCTTCCCGAAGGCATCTGAACCAAAACCCTATCCTCCTCGTGGGCAACAACTATCGCATATGTCCCACCAGCCCTGGCAAACTTTCCACCATCCATAGGCTGATTCTCTACGTTGCAGACGTATGTTCCTTCAGGTATGTTCTTGAGGTATGTTGTGTTTCCAGGCTTTATCTCAACATCTTCACCAACCTGAATGACGTCACCAACCCCAATACCCTCAACTGCAAGAACAAACTCTTTACTTCCATCTGGCAATCTGACTAAAGCAACTGGTCCATTCCTTGCGGGATCGTGTTGTATGTCTATGACTTCAGCTGAAATCGTTTCACCAGGCTTAAACCTAAGATGCCTGATCTCAGCCCTGTATCTGTGTGAGGGTGCTGTGTATGTTGGTGTTCCCTTTCCCCTGTTTTGAGATGTTATACGCTTACCCATTCAAACCACCTCAGAACACACCCAACTTTGAAAGTATCTCCTCAGCTGAGCCTGTCTTGAGCTTTATGTATGCCTTCTTCTCACCCTTTGGAGTTATCAGGGTGTTAACCTTCTCAACCTCAACACCAAACAACCTTTCCACTTCTTTCTTTATTTCTGGCTTTCTTGCACTAACATCTACTATTGCAGTGAGTATGTTCTTTTCCAAAAGACTCACAGCCTTTTCAGTTACCAAAAAACATTTTATCAGCATAACCATCCCCTCAAATAATCGACTGCAGATTTCGTCCAAACTGTAAGTCTTCCAGCAAGGCAACCTGGTGCAAGGAGTTCGACGTTCAAATTCCTAACGAGAACAACATCAACCCCTGGAAGGTTCCTTGCGGACTTGACAATGTTATTTGACACAATAACAAGGACACTCTTCTTCATGACATACCTTCTTCCTCTCATCTTACCTTTCCCAGCTCTAATCCTTTTAGTTTCCTTGGACCTCTCAACGTCACCGTAAACCCCTATCGCTTTAAATACCTCTACAACCTCCTTGGTTTTCTTTAGGGATTCAAACTCATCTACAACAACCTTTGGAAGCTCTCCCTCAAATACGTGATTCCTAGCCCTGACGATCTCGGGATTTGCAGTAGCTGCAATTGCAGATCTCAAAGCCTTCCTCTTCTCCTTCTTGTTTATCTTCTCTTCCCACTTCCTCTCAACTTTTGGAGGATGTGCTCTCCTACCTCCAACAGCCTGAGGAACAACCACAGCTCTACTACCCTGCTTCAACCTTGGAACCCTGGCGTATCCGTAACCTGGACCCCAGTTCTCCCATGCGTAATCTCTCCCAGCCAAAGAACTTACACCGTAAGGTTGTCTTCTGTGAGATTGGATTGCCAAGACTGCCCTCTTTATTATGTCTGGTCTGAATTCCTCTTCAAATACGTCTGGAAGCTCAATCTCCTCAACAACATCCCCGTTAAGACCTAAAACCTTAGCCCTCATCTTATCACCTTCCCTGCTTAGATCTCGTGCTTACATAGAGAACGTTCAAACCCTCGTAAACATCCCTTGGAGGTCTTATGGCATCCCTCATCTTGATCAACCTCTTAACAGATCCAGGAACACTTCCACTCACCATAACGTAGTCACTTCTGACAATCCCATATCTAACGAAACCTCCATCTGGAGAAAACTCCCTACCAATCTTTATTATCCTCTTGTTGTATTCCGTTCTCTGATGGAATCCCATCTGTCCAGCTTGTGGAACAGTCCATCTAACCTTTGAAGGTGTCCATGGTCCCAAATTTCCAACTCTCCTATGCTTTGAGCTTCTAGCATGCTTTGCATCCAACGTTATGACACCCCAACGCTTCACGGGACCTTGGAATCCCTTACCCTTTGTTATTGCAATTACGTCAACAAACGATCCCTCCTCAAACACCTCAGAAACCCTAATCTCCTTCCCAAGCTTTGATACAGCATAGTCTAAGACCTCATCCACTCTACCCCCAACTTTGAACTCCATGACTTCAGGAGTCTTCGATGGGACGCCAGTTATGAGGTAGGGTTGTGTGTATGTTACAAGTCTCAACTCGGAGAACTCCTTATTCTTCAACCTTTCAACGTCGGGAACCTTCTTTGGGATTGGTAACCTCCTACTCAAGTGCCCATCGATTTCATCTGTCCAAACCTCATCAACTATCTGCAAACCGTAAACCGTTTTCCTGTAAATTCTTATTCCAGCAACCTTCAAAGGAGGACACTCTATCACAGTAACTGGAACTACAATCTCCTGACCGTATGTTGGTGAGTTTTTCCTGTCGTCAATCATGATCACGTGAGTCATTCCAGCCTTGTAACCTGCAAATCCAAGTAGCTTTGGCTCACCTTCGTAATTTGGCCAACTCCTAATCCTAGGAACTACATCCTTAGCCCTCTTCCTTGGGCTGAATGCAAGTGAACCTCTCCTTGGTCTGCTATACTTCATTCAACCACCTCAGATAGTTAACTATCGAGAGAGTTGCAAATATGGCTTCCTCCAATCTGACAGTCTCAACTCCCTGCATGGGTATCGTGTTCCAACACATTCCCCTCACCTTCACACCCAACCTCTCAGCTATCTCAAACACCCCCTCCTCGGGACTTCCAAAGATCAACGTCAGATCTGTTTTTAAAGATTTTAGGTCATTCAAGCTTGGAGTCTTACATCTCCTTGAAGTTATCACTACCCCCTTCCTCTTCAGCAAATCTCCAAGTTCTGAAATTTTGACTTTATATCCCCAGTATTCCTTGGGTTTTGCCTCTTCAACTACCAACGGATTCTTCGAACAGACCCTGACGGTGACACGGGCACCCCTCTTTGCATTTGATTTTAGGGGTGCCAGGGCTTTCACACCAACATCAACCCACCGTGTCCCGTCAGGAGCAACATCGACTATGACCCCTTCCCTAATCTCACCGACTTTTAAAAGTTTCGGCTTGTGGGATGGGATTTTGAGTGGTGGTAGGACTCCTACGTATCTGAGGGATCTTTTGATTGGGATGTATTTACGTAGGTATTGTGGGGTTTCAGCATACTCAAGAACGTCCCTTATGAATTTCGATTCGTTTAGCTTTGGATCCCTGTATATCACTATTTCTTCAACTCTAAATATTGCACATGCCCTTGCAATCAGTCCAATCTTAAATGTCTTTATCTTTGGATCGTTTTCGTTTATCAATGCCGATGATGGTATTGCTATGGAGAGCATTGCTTTGATTTGATTTTGAGATTTATATTTTGATGTGTGCAAATCTTATATTTTACCTACACATTAAGTTTTTGAGTTTAAAATTTGGAGATTTTAGGGGAGCTTGAATATGGGCTTAGGAATCATGGTTTGGTCTGCGTTTTGGGTTTGCCTGGTGTAAGTAAGAATTAGAAAGCTAAATACCCATGTTTTAAGTGAAATCATATTGCTCTGTTGAAAATATAGCTATTAGAGGGTATCAATCTATAAGTGGATTCGACGATGGTAGTTTGACATTTATAAACTCAGCACATCATCGAATAATTTTCAACAGAGCAAAATCATATCATAACTTACTATATGTGAAGCATCTTGAGGAATTTAGAGCTAGTGATGGTGTTAAGGATTACATAAACTATACTGAAGTTTGATTTTAACATTTGAAAGGATATTGAAAATGTTGTATACATGATTCTGAGCATTTTTAGGGG
>QMZE01000028.1 GCA_003663025.1 Archaeoglobales archaeon | reverse complement strand
TAGGGCCGATCCTTGAGGGACCTTGTTGGGTAGATGAAGGGGAATTTTTGTACATAGAACCAGATGACACAAGATGGTGGTGGGACTACTCCTTTGTGGATACAATTAGCTGGGGCTTTCCCCTTTTTGGCAGTGAGCCAGCAAACAATTTTCAGACGCCAATAACTAGCTGGATCTATTTCAGAGCAACACAAAACTTAACTATAAAAAAACTGCGTATTTGGGCTGCTATACATGTTTTTCCAGTTCCTTATAAACTGTACAGAATAGGAATAATAAGGTTAGAACGACGTGTTCTTGGATATGACTGTCAGATAAGGATTAGTTTCGATGGCAATGTTGTATGTGAAACTACCATAGGCATGAAGGATTACGATACCAGGGCACAGTGGCCTGAGCGGGAGTGGCTGACTATTGATATGGACACACCATTCACGATCCAAACCGGCGTTGATCATGTGCTAGAATTCAAGACTCTTAATGTTGGCGAGGGCTGTTTCCGCATTTTCTCTGTACCTTGTTTTGATGGTATCTACAAGCTAAAGACGACTTGTGACTCGGCTGTGCCTGGTATGAGTGGTCCTGAATACCGAGATTTTCCAGCTAATTATGACTGGCCAGCTAGGGCATGTATTATTTTAGCAAGTGGAAGCGGGCAAGTTACTAGCGATGAAGAGTACAAGCAATACTGTAAAGATGACTTGCAGAAAAGTCAGGAAGCAATCGAGATATGGACCGGGGCACAGTGGTTTAAGAAAACAACGGGGTACACATACAAAGAAGATCCGTGGTTGGAAACAATTGTTATAGCTGGAACATACAGTAATGGACAGTTAGCCGATACAAAGATTAAATTTGTGGCTGACGAAACATTTACTGCACATACTTTTAAAATAAAGTACTGTGGTCGCATTGGTGATTACTATCCTGTAATTGTTGATGTCCATGTAGGAACAAGTCCTGATGGACCCTGGGTGAAGGTAGCTAGATGGCGTCCAAATTGGTACGATTGGCACTGGCAAGAATGGGAACTTGATGTTCCATATATATTCGAGGCTGGACAAACCTACTGGATTAGATTCGAAACTAAGAATGCTAGCCCATATGGAGTTGGTCTGCTGACAATTTACTGTGACCAACAATGCATACCACATCTGGGATTCGAATTTGAAGTTGAGCCATGGTCGCCTCTTAGGAACTGCCTTAAATGTCTTATCTGGAGTGAAGATAAAAAAAAGTGGGTACCAGGAGGGTGTACGGGTAATGAAGTTTTATTTTGGCATGATTTCGACACTGCAGATGTTCGGTGGTATATAGAACAGCCACCAGAGGAGGGATGGCGTGTAGTTAATGAGGAAGGTTCAGATGTTTGGCCTAAGTCAATTTACGGCTATAAGCTTTGGATAGTTTCTTGGGAAGGCCCACTAGGAGGATATTGCTGGACATGGGGTGATGATACTGAATGGTGGTACGAATATGAAACGCCATATGGAGGACCTGGCAAACCATTTTTAGAGTTTTATGGTTACAATGAAGGAGTTGGTGTATCTCCACCTGTTACTATTGCCTATCCATTTGGTGCCTATTATACGGGTGGTAGTGGAGATTATTTTGTCTGGCATCATGCTGAAGATATACATCCAGCACTTAAGGAAGTGTTACAGGAACTTGGCATTATTGGAGGCTTCACCATTTGGGCAACCAGACCCCATACTGTTAGTGAGCTGGTTGAATTTGAAAGACGCCATACAGCCTATACCATTCCCCGTCTCATGGTCTACGGTGATACTGGAAGGAAGCAGGCACTTAATAGTATTGAAGCATATACGGGTGCACTATTTCCAGATGCTACTCATGGTGGTGTAAAATGGCAGGTTAGCCTGGAACCAGATCCATTTGGCAATGCTACAGTGCGCAGGTGCTACAGGATATTTGACTATGTGTGCTTTGATGCATGGTTTTGGCGCAAAAACGGAGTAATTGAGCCTGGAGACATAAATGACGGAGGAATTTATCTGGGACTGGTTGAGGGTAGTAGAAGTGGCGAGTTTCAACCTGGTGAGACTGTAGTTGAGGCTGATACAGGTGCCACAGCAGAGGTTGTATGGGCTACTAATAACCAGTACAACGAAATCTTGAAGTTGACAAATTTGCAAGGAACTTGGGAAGGAGGCAAACAAATAACTGGACAAACTAGTGGTGCAACAGCTATTGAAGATCCTGAAGGTCCTATCCAGTATGCAGACGACAAGACTTACTTACAAAGTAGGGGAGTAAAATGCTTTCTAATCATAAACAACTACAACCCAGAAATCGATGATATAGATCCCGATATATTTGAATACGTTGTAACACATCCAGATGAGTACGTGGATAAAGTGGTTCAAATTTGCCTTGAAAATGGCTGGGATGGCATTATAGCTACTTTGGAACAGCAGGACAGTCACGTTAGAGATGCTGCGACTAATTTTTACAGACAGCTATCCAGGGCACTTCATGAAAATGGAAAGTTAATAGGAGCTGCTTTACCTGCAATAACTGGTACCGATTATGATGCGGAATGGTGGCTGGGATGGTGTGATTTGGGCAAGCTCGTAATGTACTTAGATATTGCTAAAATAATGTCCTATACCGAGAGTGGTGACTGGTCGGATCCTGCTCCACATGCGCCTGAATGGTTCTGGCGTGCCGTCTATGACTACACTAAGAAAGTTGTGCATAGGCGTTACTGGAGAAGGATATTTGTTGGTGCAAATACTTCCTGTGATGTATGGACTCATGGATTGCTGGGGAGTGACTATGTTGGCATCCACGAGGCGATGGTTCACTGTTTTTTTAGAGGAGGGACAATTAAGATAGAAGAGAGTGAAGGTCATTGGATCGCCGGTGGAAAAGAAAGCTGGATGGGTATTCCGCAGACTATTATGAGGGCAGTTAATGAGGCAATTAACTCCGGTTTTGGAGGTATCGGAATATGGATGGCTGATCATGGTGATATATATGAAAGCCATCCAGAATGGCCACAACTTGGAAGGAGGGAGATTATGGACTTCGTAGAAATCAGATTTCCAGAGGACATTTCTCGTGGCTCTGTCGGTGGGCCACGTTACAAAACAGATATAGTGCAAACAACAAGTGGATATGAAAAGAGAAACATCAGATGGCAAGAAGGCCTTTGTCGTTATGATGTTAGTTATGGTATTAGAACACAAGAACAGCTTGATACTCTTATAGCTTTCTTCAGAGCTAGAAAAGGAAGAGCAATAGGTTTTAGATTTAAGGATTGGACTGACTATCGTGCAGTAGCACAGCAAATAGGAATAGGCGATGGTACAACGACAAACTTTCAGTTAGTAAAACATTATAAGAGTGGTGATATCATTGAAACTAGAACAATTAAAAAACCAGTTGAGGGTACAGTAAAGATTTATTTGGATGGTGTGGAACAAACAAGTGGTTGGAGTTGTGACTATACAACTGGCATAATTTCTTTTGATACGCCACCTGCTAGTGGTGTAATTATAACGGCAGATTTCGAATTTGACGTACCTGTACGCTTTGATACAGATGAATTACCAATCACTATTGAGGCACTTCAAATTGGTAGCATAAAGTCAATACCACTTGTGGAGATAAGAGTATGAAGACAATTCCGCAAGTTTTACAAGATAGATTGAATAAGCATGTTACAACCCTTTGTACTTGTTGGAAAATTACTTTGCGAGATGGTACAGTATTGTGCTTCACTGACCATGATAAAGACTTAGTTATTGATGGATTGACGTACAAGGCTACTGTTGGCTTTGAGGCCAGTGCTGTTTCTACGGATGCGGACCTACGTCCAGATGTACTCGATGTACGTGCTATTTTACTTCAGGATGATGCAATTACTGAGGAGGATATAGTGGCTGGGCGCTATGATGGAGCAATGATAGAAATATTCATGGTCGATTATACAAATGCCTCACTAGGTAAGATATGGCTCAGGCGGGGATGGATAGGTGAAATTACTGTTGCTGATGACAGGTTTGTAGCCGAGCTACGTGGCATAATAGATAGGTTGGGACAGAGTACCTTAGGTGAAGTTTATTCTCCGACATGTCGTGCACAGTTGGGAGATAGCAGATGCAAGATTAATCTTAATGACTATCGTGTGACTGGAACTATTACTGGTGTAACAGATAGGAAAACATTTGCTGACGTGAACAATAATGCTGACGATGGATGGTTTAATTTTGGTAAAATTCGGTTCCTAACTGGCGCAAATGCTGGGATTGAAAGGGAAATTAAGCGCTGGATACAAAACAATCATACTTTCGAGCTATACTTGCCAATGCCTTACACGGTCGAGGTGGGTGATGAATATGAAGCTTTTCCAGGATGCGATAAGTCATTTAGCACTTGTAAGAACAAATTCAATAATGTTGTGAATTTCAGAGGTGAACCATATGTGCCCGGCAGAGATAAAATACTCAAATATGTAAGCCATCCGGGAGATGTATGATAAGAAGAGAGGAAATTGTTAGAGAAGCGAGAGAGTGGATTGGTACACCATATCGTCATCAGGGCAGGGTAAAAGGCGTGGGCTGTGATTGTGCTGGGCTCATTATTGGAATAGCACATTCTCTTGGTATTTCTACATTTGACTACAGGCATTATTCACGACAGCCAGATGCTTCTGTTTTATTATCTCTCTGTGATGAATACCTAGATAGGGTAGACAGCTTGGATGCTGCACTACCTGGGGATGTGCTGATTTTTCTCATACGTAGGCAGCCGATACATATGGGGATTCTTACGGAAAAGGGAACTGTGATACATGTTTGGCCAAGTGTGGGAAAAGTAGTTGAACATATTCTAGATGAAAAATGGCGCCGCAGAATCTATAGAGTCTATCGGTATAAGGAGGTGATATAGTGGGAATGATAGCCATTCCAGCAGCATTTGCCTTAGCTGGCGCTGGTTTGGGAAGTCTAGTTGGAATTGCTGGAATAGGTGCTGCTATAGGTTGGTCTATTGGATCTTATATTGCATCACGGATATATAAACCAGAACTCGAGCCTCAAACTATAGAAATGGGTAAGATGACACGTGAAGTAAGTCTTATGGATTCCTCTTATGGCCGTCCAATTCCCATTATTTATGGCACGTTTAGAGTAGGTGGCAACATTATCTGGGCAGCTGATATTCAAGAACACGTAACCGAAGAGGAACAGGAAGTTCAAGTTGGCAGAGGGAAGGCTGCGCAGACTTACGTACAGACGACTCGTCATTACTGGTATACATGCAGTTTCGCAGTAGCACTGTGTAAAGGCCCAATATATGGCATTAGGAGAATATGGGCAGATGGGAAGCTCATTTATAATGTATCGGCGACTGCAACGGACGATGAACTGGCACAGAGTGAAAAGCTGGCTGAGCAGATGGATATATATCTCGGAACGGAGGATCAACAACCAAATCCTCTTATGGAATCATATTTAGGTACAGGCAATGTGCCTGCATATCGTGGTCTGGCATACGTCGTTTTTCATGACTTCCTGCTATCCGACTATGGCAATAGAATACCTAACTTTTCGTTCGAGGTAGTCACTAATGGACACGCTCTTGGAACATCACAGATTGTTCCAGATCCCATACCAATATCGAGTATTATTGATGATATTTGTGAGAAGGCTGGATTGGAAAGTGAATACGTGGACACATCGACTCTAGATGATGAAGTACAGGGATTTCTTGTAACAGAGACCTCAGCTAGAGACGCACTTGAAGTACTGTGTTCTGCCTTTATTCTTGATGGAGTAGAAAGTGATGGCAAGGTGAAGTTTGTCAAGAGAGGAAGTGACCCTGTAGTGACACTGAATGAGGATGACCTTGGGGCATGTGCAGAAGGACAAGAATCCCAGGTACTCTCAATCACAAGACGATATGAATTGGCACTACCGCAGAAGGTAGAAGTTAGATATATAGATGTGGATAGGGACTTCCAGGAAAATGCTCAAAGAACATTGCGCTATGCGACTTCAAGCAAAAATTCGGTTATTGTGGACCTACCCCTAGCTATGACAGCGACTCAGGCAAGGAGAGTATCTGAGGTTCTAATGTATAATATGTGGATGTCACGTACAATATATGAGTTTACGACAACATATAAACATCTTGCCCTGGATCCAGGCGATGTCATTGAGGTTATACATGATGGAGATAGTCATAGGATGAGAATAGTATCCACTGATATTGGTTATCCTGGCCTTATCAGAATTAGAGCAATGGCTGAGGATGCGGCTATATACGATGCTATCTCTGAGGGTTACGGTGGGGAGTACCAACCTCCTCAGATATCTCCAGTTGCCGTTCCTGACACGGAACTATTTCTTATTGATGTAGCTACCATTAATGATAATGAAAGTGGTCCTGGTTTCTATGTAGCTGGAGGAGGAGGTGAAAAGTGGAGAGGTGGAGCACTGTATCGATCAATAGATGGCGGTACAACATACTCATATTTTTCACCAATAGTGCAGGGTGTCGTGGGATACACGTTGAATGCATTACCACCTGGTATCACGACAACTTGGGACGAAGCAAACTATGTTGATGTACAGCTAATATGTGGTAGCTTACAGTCTGTAAGCGAGCTGGCCGTTCTGAATTGGGCTAACCTTGCCGTCATTGCTGATGAACTAGTACAATTTCAAGATGCTGAACTTATTGGCGAAAATACTTATAGATTGCGGAGACTGTTAAGGGGACGTAAGGGAACAGAGTGGGCTGTTGGTAACCATAGTGTTGGTGACCGATTTGTTCTGATTAGCCGCACAGTATTCAGGGAGATGGAAGTATCGGAAATAGGTTTAGCTAGGTGGTACAAAGCAGTTAGTTTCGGGCAGCTTATCGATGATGCTGAGGAACATATCTGGACATATTTTGCCACAAATCTACGACCACTTTCCCCTGTCCATATATGGGCTGAACGAGATGAATATGACAACATCTACATTAACTGGACACGGCGAACTAGGGTAGGTGGAGAATGGAGGGACGAGGTAGACGTACCATTGGGTGAAGAGAGAGAGGAGTACGAAGTGGACATACTGGATGCAGACGATAATGTGGTGAGAACACTATGGGGCATAACTGAAACTTGGGTAGAATATAGTGCTGAGCAACAAATAGAAGACTTTGGCTCAGTTCAGAGCCAAGTAAAAGTTAGGGTTTATCAAATATCCGCCCTCGTTGGGCGAGGATTTGCAGGGGAGGCAACGGTATGAGCACAACAAGATTAGGATTACCAGAAATTATCCAATCACAGGCACAAAAAGAGGTTACGCATAATCAGGCATTGTGGCAACTAGATGCACTTGTAATGCCAACAGCTATTGCACGCCAGTCAGATCCTCCAACAGACCCTAGTGACGGTGATGTCTATATCGTAATAGGTACTGCAACTGGAGCATGGGCTGGACATGAAAATGATATTGCCCATTATTATTGGGGTGCTTGGCATTTTTATACACCAGCCAAGGGATGGCAGATATGGGTCGATGCAGAGGATGCGTGGTATGTATACAATGGTACAGCATGGGTCGCTAAGGATGCGACACAACCAGGCGGCCCAACAAATGCAATCCAGTATAATGATGGCACCACATTTGCAGGTAGTGCCGACCTTACGTGGGATGATGGAAATAAGGTATTAGATGTTGGAGGAAAAGTAAAGTCGGATGCATTAAGGTTAAGTGGAGCGACTAAAGACTTCGGAGCCGATAGTGTATCTGATCCAGCAGCACTTGTAAGTGAAGACTTAACGGACAATAGTGGCGGAACCGCAACACAAACAGTCAAGCAGATAAGTGGAACGGGTGCAGATACAGACATCAACGATAATTTTGCATCAATAACGGACGAAATAAACAAGATGAGAGATGATATTGAAAATCTAAGAAATACATTAATTACGTTATTGCAAGCTCTAAGGACAATTACTGGGTGTGGTGTCTTAAGCGATTAAATTGCTTGACATCATAATGTTTATCTTTTATTTGAACATAAATGTTTGGTATGGACTTACCTATATTTTTTGCTTTTTTATTTATTCTGCTATTAGCAATTTTGCCTTTTTTTCTTAATCCTTTCTTAGCCCATTCTCGTGGTAGAAGTATTCTATTATGGCTTATACTGACTCTTATTTTTTCCTGGTTAGCAACTCTTGTCCTGGCTGCGATGAAGCCAAAAAAGAATAACTGACTAAGACTTATTCGGAAATTGCCTGCTAATTGCCTGCAAAATGCAGGCAAAATTGTGACGAAATATTACCATATGTTATGAAATATAACATAAGCAATTTTCCAATACCCCTAAAAATTTTGGAGCCAGCGAGGGGATTTGAACCCCTGACCTGCTGATTACGAATAAATTGACTTTATGCCTTATTTGATTCTTTTTAAACGGCCTGCCTGATTTTTGTTTACATTACCAGTCATATTTAGTAATGAAAGTGCTTCACGTATGGTTTCAGGACATAAATGTGAATAGATTTGTGTTGCTTTTATATCGCTATGTCCTAGTAATTCTTGAATAATCTTTAAAGATACACCTTTCATTGCCAGGTAAGAAGCCGTTGTATGACGTAAATCATGAAGCCTATATTTTAAACCAAGCTTTTTCATTAGTTTAGCCCACATATGACTAACTGTATCAGGATGCCAAGCAGGAAAAATTCTTTGTTGTTTCGTTTTATTGATTATTCTTTTATTCATTATTTCAATCACAGTTTTTGTCATTGGCACAATACGAGTTTTGCTGCCTTTTCCTCTAACTTTGATAAATTGATTTTTTATGTCTATATCTTCAACACGCAAGTTAATCAATTCAGCACGACGACATCCTGTTTCCAGATAGCAGATAATTAAATCTTTAAAATCGGGATTTTTTATGTTACCTAAAACAAGCTTAATTTCTTCTTTTGAAAGGAATTTAGGTGGCGATTGGTGGATTTTAAGTGGTTTTATTTTGGCTAAAGGATTTTCTTTTAAATATCCCCATGCTATAGCTTTATTAAAGCCTGCTTTAATATGTCTCATTTCTATGTTAATTCCTGTTGGCTTTTGTCCTTTGGTTTTTAAAAAACCAAAGTATTCCTCCAGCTTTTTGACAGAAATCGTCTTTAAGGGAATATCACCCAAATAATCTAATAGTTTTGAAAAACAATGCCTGTCAAGCCTATATGTATTGTAAGACTTATAATTAGCTGACCAGGATAAATATTCTTCTATAAATTGTTTCAAAGTAATTCTTTGTTGTTTTTCAAGTAAGACTAATCGTCCCTTGAGGATTTCTTTTTGAACTTCTTTAAATAATTTTTCGGCTAGTTTTTTGTCTTTTGTGCGCAGAGACCGTTCTTTCCCACGCTCAAAACGTATATACCAGTACCCATTAGAACGTCTAAAGAGTTTCACATCAGTTAGCATAAGCTAGGTGATTTAATTTTGTCAAGATAAATTTTTAGTTTGGCTTTGTCTTTTAAGAAATATTCGTCAATGCTTTCTCTATCAAAAATAAGTTTACCACCGATATCTTTAGCATAGATTTCGCCTTCTTTATAAAGTTGTCTTAGTTTGTTAGCTGACAGGCCAGAATACTTAGCAGCAAGCTTTGTAGGTAGCCAGCGTGGCCAGGTCTGCGAACGTAAAAGATACTTTATTTCTTGAATTTCTTTTATGATTTCTTTTAGTTCAATCATTTTGTCTGTTTAAAACCTGGCATTTCTTGTATTTTCTCATGCCAAAAAAGATTATCTTTAATAAAGATGGGGATATTAAATTTTCTAGCTACTTTAATGATTTCTTCTACCCATATCTTATCAGGCAACTTTTT
>QMZE01000027.1 GCA_003663025.1 Archaeoglobales archaeon | reverse complement strand
GGCTTATTTGCCTGGAAGTATTCATTTCCAAACTTTGCAAGCTCCATAAACGCATCACAAACCTCCTTAAACTCCCAAGATTTGACCGATCTCACAATCCTCTCCCTAACGTCTTCAATCCTTTTTAGAATCTCAGATTCAACATCCATCTTAACCTCTCCAAAGTTCTTCCATGCAAAGTGCAGAACCCTGTATATAAAGTTTCCAAATGTCCCTATCAGTTCGTTGTTAACCTTATCTCTCAAAACCTTCCAAGAGAAGTTGAGATCCCTTTCGTGTGATGTGTAGCTGACTATGTAGTATCTAAGGAAGTCTGGATGGAAACCCCTCTTTAGGTAATCATCTTCAACCCAAACGACGTAACCCCTACTCTTTGAGAAAGTCTTTCCCTCAACCTTCACCATACCACTCGCAACGACAACCTTGGGAAGTGAGTATCCAGCTCCCTTAAGAATTGCAGGCCAAAATATGCAGTGATGATAAACTATGTCCAAACCTATGAAGTGAACTATGTCACCCACCTCTTTCTCCATCCACACATCCTTCCAATCACATCCAATCAGCTTGCAAGCTTCCTCCGTAAAGGATACGTAACCTATTGGAGCATCAACCCAAACGTAAACAACCAATTTTTCACCTGGAAATCTCACACCCCACTCCAAGTTTCGAGTTATACACCAGTCCTTCAACTCCTTCCTAACCCACTCCTTTGCATAGTTTATGGCGTTGGATGTTCCCTGTAAATTCTCCAGATAGTCCATTAGAAAATCTCTGAAGGCTGTAAGTTTGAAGAAGTAGTGTTTCTGTTTCTTGAATATTGCAAAACTTCCACATATCTTGCATCTTGGATTTAGAATCTCACCTGGCTCAAGATGTCTCCCACAACCCTGATCGCACTCATCCCCCCTTGCAATCGCACCACAGTATGGACAGACACCTTCAACGTATCTGTCTGGCAAAAACCTCTCACACTTTGGACAGTATGCAAGTTCAATCTCCTTTGAATATATGTATCCATTCTCCATTAGCCTTCTTACGATCTCCTGAGTTCTTTTGTGATTGTAATCTGCATCAGTTCTACCATAGAAGTCAAATTCAATACCAAGCTCCCTAAACACCTTCTGAAAGTGTTCGTGATATCTGTCAACGAGTTCTTTAGGTGTGACACCTTCTTTCTCAGCATTTACAACTATTGGGGTCCCATGACAATCACTACCACATACAAACAAAACATCCTCACCCATCAATCTGAGATAGCGAACGTAAACGTCTGCCGGAATGTAAGTTCTGAGATGACCTATGTGGGCTTTACCATTTGCATAGGGCAATCCGCATGTAACGAGCTTCATGATTTGAGAAATACAACAAGATGATTATAAAGTTTAGTCCCTCATAACCTCTTCATAACCAAATCTGTAGGCTCGATAGAGTAGGATTGCCAAACCGTAAACCCAAACAATTGAGCCAATGTGAACGATAGAAGTGTTTTTTGTAAGTATTCCGTAAATGTAGATCATAGCACCAATTATAACGTAATCCATTGCTCTGTAATCTTTGAATTCTTTGGCCTTCCTTACGTGCAAATAAACTGCAATTGTCAAAAGAAAAAGACAGAGAGCTTCTAACATGAAGTAATAACAGAATGATTCTATTTAAGCTTTGTGCTACGGGGACAAGCTAAGATAAATATTAATTATTTATATAAATTTTATCGATTGCTTACATTCTTTATAGTAGTTCATATAAAAATTGTTTTCTTAAGTGGACACATTTCATCCAATACTTATGCCTAACGTGTGAGAAGATATTAAATCAATACTAAAAAGTAATCGATAAATCGAATTAAATATATAGTCGTAAGTAAACAACCTTTTGATGATCAAGCACGAAATTAAAGACTTAATAGAGATCAAAGGTTAATGGAATCTATCAAAAGATGGAACAGCCACCAAAGAGAGACTTTGAAGATTTCTTAAGGGAAATTGGTATAGATCCGTTTTCTATGTCCGATTAATCTTAAAATTATCAATTTTTTGTCTTCATCAATGTCGTAGATTATTCTCCATTTTCCTGAAATGTGTAAAGACCTGAAACCCCTAAGATCATGTGTTTTCTTTCAATTTCAAAATTGCCTTAGCGAACATCTCAGCTAAGACTTTATTCTCCTTTGTAAGCTTTTTAAATCTTTTCTCAAATTCATCTGTGGTTTTAATTTGATATTCCATATCAACTATCAATATATATAGAAGAGTCGATATAGCTTTCTATAGATATTATGGAAGTTCGACAATTTAAAAATGGATAATTATTAATCGTATTAAATTTAATTTAGAACACAATTCATCAAAATGTTTTTATGCTAAAAGACAAAAGCTGAGAATATGGGTAAGACGGGTAGTGTGACGTGGGTGAAGATAAAGAAGAGGAACAGCAACGAATACAGGTTGGTTCCAACCAAGTGGCAGTTCTATAAGAAGCCAGGACCAAATCAAAAATACTCATCAGATGGAAAGAGGAGAAGGAGGATAAGGAGATCTTCAAAGTCGGTTTTAGGAGTTAAACAGTGATCTTGTATCTATTTTGGCATTCGTTTTAAATATTATTCCCGAGTAGTGAACCCTTGAAGCCCTGTATCCCATATTCTCAACCTTTTCAAATATCCAATCCATCCTTGGTGGATTCACCTTCAAAACCCTTGCCAAGGCATGGACGTTGTATGTGTATGGTGAGTCAATCTCATTTGCAATCAATTCAACAAACCTCCCAATCTCACCACATGCAAACCTCCTCATCTTTCTGATGAGAAATCCATCCCTAAGACTTCCAAGCCATATTGGTCCGTAAATCCTAAATCTTTCGCCACATTCACATCTCTCAAGACACTCCCCAATTCTTACAAAATCTCTATTTAGGCATTTTGGACAGTAGAGCATGTATCCCAATCTTTTAATCGAGTCCTTTGATGCTCTGGGTGACCTCTTAACCTTCAAGTGAACCCTGTAATAATGTTCCCTAATCCAAGAGATCAAAACTTCAATCCCCTTCTCATACTTTGCAAGCTCCCTAGCTATGTAACCAATAAAAGCCCTCAATCCAACCTCCTGATAGACATCTGTCATCTCAACAAATGTTAGATACTTCCTCAATCCAGATTCGGTTGCAGAACCACAAAATGCAGATGTATCCGTAGCTGTAACACTAAGATACCTCTTAACTGAGAATCCAGCAGAATCCATGAAATTTGCTGGACTTCCAAACGGATCAACATCTATGTGCCAAAACATCCTCTCTCTCATCAGTATGTTTGCATCCTTATTGAAGACAGTTGCATCTATCCCGTTCAATCTTAAGTTCTCCTCAATAACCTCAACAGCCTTTGGATCAACGTCGTTGAGATAAATTGCATCGTAACCTCCTTCAACCTTAGCCCTGATACCCCTAACACCAGTCCCAGCCAACGCATCCAAAAACTCTTTCTTATTATCAATGCATCTCCAAACGAGTACATCAAGATCTCTACAGAATCTCATTCTAGGATTGTAAAATACATTGTTAATCTTTATTTTTACACTCCCTTCCTCAATGATCATAAAACCTCGTAACCTTCCTCCATTAGTTTTATGTTTCCAGGTGCTGGAATGTTTGCTACCAAAATCTTCTTTCCCTGTTCTTTTGCAAATCTAACGGTATGCATGGTTCCTCCCTTTATATCAGTCTCAACGACAACTACAATATCAGATATAGCACTCACTATCCTGTTTCTCTGAATGAACATGTATTTTCTAATTGCATCCTTGTATTCTGAAATCAATAAACCATCTCTCTCAACAATTTCATCTGCCAACGGTTTATTCGATTTTGGCACTATGTTGTCTATACTTGGTAAAACCGCAATAACTTTAGCATTGTAATTTAAAGCTGTCCTCATTGCTATTTCATCAACACCTAAAGCTAAACCAGAAGCAATCACATATCCCTTCTTTATAAAGTGCTCAACTATCTTCTTAGTTTTAATAGCACCTAGATCACTGACCTTCCTAGTTCCAACTATGGCAACAATAGGTTTACTTAACAGCGTGATGTTTCCTAAGGCATACAAAACTTTTGGTGGATTTTTTATCTGCTTTAATTTCTGAGGATATTCCTTAGAATTATATGGAATTTCAAGTATCATGTAATCATTTATTGTCTTTTGAATCATTATCAAACTGTCCTTCCAAGAGTTATTAACGTTATGTATTTAGCATCACTTCTAACAAGTCTTTCAATACATGCACGAGCGGTGTTACCAGTCGTATAGATATCATCAAATAGTAATATGTTCTTATTACTTACATTTCCTTTGCATGTAATGGTTATATATTGTCTATCTGATGTGGCCCTACGCTTAGATAGATGTGAAGATTTTATACTACACTTTCTTTGGAGGATTCCAGTTCCATTTTCAATATTTAATCTTTTTGATAAATAATCACATAATTTACTATGACCATCTGAAATCCTTTTAGCCTTACTACTTGGTATGGGTATTATCATGTCATTTGTTTAATATTTTACTTTCTTTAATTAACGTTAATACAAAACACGTTATAGCCATGCTAAACGCTTTAATTGTTGAGTGATCTCCATTTTTAAAAGACAATATCCTTTCAGAAAATGAATTTTGTTCATAACGTTTTTTGGTAAATATTTTCCAAGATAATATAGGTCAAAAGATCTAAGGAAATCAAATTTTATCCGTTCATGATTGTATTCCAATCGTTTTCTAAAATCTTTAATCTTTACTGTCGTTTTACCATCAATGCACATTGCAAGATCACACGATTCACAGTAAAACATTCTAAGTTTTTCATCATAACTCCTTACATATTCTAACATGGGTTTTTGGCATTCATTACAACGATTATTCATACTACATGTCAGTTGTCATTTTTTAAATACCTTTATTATCTCCTCAGCAACATCATCCCTATTCCTCTCGTCAATTACGTAAAGTTTAAAATCCCTCTTTATTCTTTCAACAAGTGGATGCCTTGATTTGTAGTGAACTGTTACGAGTAAATCATTTGGACTTTCAATAAGTTCATACATCGAATTTATAAAAGACTTGCTCTTCAGTTCCATAGGTCCAACTTCGTCTATTATCACAACCCCCTTGTAATACTTCATCCTTTCAGAAAACCTTTCAATTGAATCGACAAATACCACATACTTCCCAACCTTTGGATAACCCTCTCCAACCCTTGCAAGCCAAAGTTCCTCACCACTCTTAAGATCGTGAAGCTTAAAACCAATCCTCCTTCCTCTCTCTCTAACTTCAAGTGTCACAAATCCTTCAGCATCCCCCACAGCTTTAAACACCTTCATACAAAGCGTAGTCTTACCTATCCCAGGTCTTCCAGTTACCGCAACCTTCACGATCAAAGTTTGATCTCTCAAGTTAAGAGTTTTGTTAAAACTTCAAACTTCCAACGTTTAAGATCATACTCCTCTTCAAGTATTCTTCAAGAGGATGCCTGAGCAAACTCCTCAGTAGGTTCAAAGCTGATCCAAGATCATCAAAAACCCCAACCCTCCTTTTCAAAGCCTTCCTAACCCCAACCCTTATCTGCCAAGATCCTACTGGAGTGTGGTAACCTTCGGTAACCTCTCTAAACACAACAACCCTAGCCTGCCTTCTCCTCTCCCTCAAGAACTCCAAGACACTCAACCTTGCGGAGTAGTATGCTCCAAGTGTTTCCCTAGCGTATCCCCTCTTTTTGAAGAATTCGTAATCTCTTAAAACTCCACTGAAACCAAAGAGAGATTTTGGAAGCCATACCTCAAGGAGTTCAAATGAGTATTGAAGTGGAATCATCAAAACAGTGTATTCGTTTCCAAGGAATTCAGATCGGTAAATCTCAAATCTCTCTATTGGACTGTAATTGATGATCTCAAGCTTCAAGTGTTCTCCAACTACATCTTCAACAGCCACTATACTCCTCTTAGTTGGAACAAACCTCTTTTCCACTCCAAGCAAACCTGCCGAAAGTAGTCTGACTATATAATACTCTCCAAAACCTCTCTCATAAAGCCTAACGATACCCTCCCCAGCCTTCATCTCATCTCCAACAATCCTCTCAATAAACCTTGGAACCTTGGGATTTTCAACAACCCTAATTCTTTCAAGTTCAGCCTTTGGACCAAACACGGGTGAGACTTCATTTAAATGAATTTTTAGTTTTGGTCTCCTCTTCAATACCATCTCAGAATCAACTGGCTTAACAGACATAACAAATCCATCGTCACGGTTAAATCTACATTCACCCATCACAAGCTTAACCTTCATCCTGATAACATCCTCCAAAGTTACATCCTCCCATCTCAAGGGATCACCAAGATGCGATGTGTCACCCTCAATTGGAGGGGTGATGTATGAAAATTTATCACCTACAAAGATTGAAGGGGGTGAGGATCCAAATATCACCCTATCCAACACCTGAAATTTTCCAATTGCACCAATCCTCTTCAATATGGGACAGAAGCTCCTACCACACAAAAACCTGTATCCCTTGCAAATTGCACATCTCACGTTAAAAATTGGACTTCAAGATTTAACATTTTGGAAAGTGTTAAATTCTATCGACATCCAATGAATCCATGGAGAAGGGTGATGCAGTTGGAATTGGACTTTCGATCGTTGCATGGATATTCTTCGCAATAGTCATAACATTCTTTATCCTATCTTGCATGTATTACCTCAAACCTCACCATTAAATTTTTTTAGAAGATTGTATCGATGCGGAGCATGAGTGAACTGATGGAGATGTTGACGAGGAGGGGATTCTTTTGGCAGTCTTTTGAGATATATGGTGGTATATCTGGATTCTTTGATTATGGTCCTCTTGGAAACGTTTTAAGAAGAAAAATTGAAGATATCTGGCGTAAACATTTTGTGACAATGGAGAAGGCTGTTGAAATTGACACTCCAACGGTCTGCATTGAGGATGTATTTGTAGCATCTGGTCATGTCTCCCACTTTACAGACGTTGCAATTGAGTGTGAGAAGTGTGGTAAGGTATTTAGAGCTGATCATTACATAAAGGAGGTCTTGGGGATTGAGATAGATTCGAGTGTTGAAACGATTGGTGAGATAATAGAAAGCTACGATTTAAAATGTGAGTGTGGTGGAAAATTTAGACTCTTCCACTTCAACCTCATGTTCTCAACAAAGATTGGACCTGGAAAGGGTAAGAGGGGTTACTTGAGACCTGAGACAGCACAGGGAATTTTCATAGACTTCAAGAGACTACTTGAGTTTTGCAGACAGAAGCTACCATTTGGAATTGCACAGATTGGAAGAGCTTACAGGAACGAGATAAGTCCTAGGCAGGGTGTTATAAGGTTAAGAGAATTTAATCAGGCTGAACTGGAATACTTTGTAAATCCAAAGGATAAGTTTCATCCAAACTTTAGGAAGTATGAGGATGTAGTAGTTAGGCTCTTGGATAAGAGGGAAAGACTTCACGAGTTAACTTTGAAAAAAGCGGTCGATGAAGGTGTAATATGTCACGAGCTTATGGCATACTTCATTGGGAAGACGAGGGAGTTTTTGATTGAGGTTGGGATAGATGAGGGTAGGTTGAGGTTCAGACAGCACAGAGACGATGAGAGGGCACATTATGCGATAGACTGTTGGGATGCTGAAGTTCTAACTTCCTATGGTTGGATAGAAGTTGTTGGTATTGCCGATAGGACTGACTACGATCTAAAAAAACATGCGGAGCATAGTGGTGAGGATTTGAGAGTTTTTGTTCAGTATGAGGAACCCTTAAAGGTTAAAAGGAGGAAGATAATTCCAAACATGAGAAAGCTTGGACCTGCTTATAGGGATAAGGCTAAGGTTATATCTGAGAGGCTGTCTGAGGTTGAAGTTGATGGAGAGGTTGAATTTGTTGTTGTAAATGTTGAAGGTGAGGAGATTGAGATACCAAGAGAATTCTTTGAAATTAAAGAGGTTGAGGAAGAGATACATGGTGAAAAGATATTTCCGCATGTGATAGAGCCTTCCTTTGGTTTAGATAGGATTACATATGCAGTTTTGGAACATTGCTTTGATAAGGATTTTGTAGATGGTGAGGAGAGGAGGGTTTTAAGGTTGAGGAGATGGATTGCTCCAATTCCAGTTGCAGTCTTACCTCTACTGTCTAGAGAACCTTTCACATCAAAGGCTAAGATTATTGCAGAGATGCTTAGGAGGGATGGTATATACACAGATTACGATGATTCTGGAAGTATAGGAAGGAGATACAGGAGGTTTGATGAGATTGGAACTCCATTTTGCATAACAGTCGATCATCAAACCTTTGAAGATGAAACAGTCACAGTAAGGGATAGGGATACAACTAGACAGATTAGGGTTAAGGTTGATGAACTTTCAAGTGTCTTGAGGGAGCTTCTTGAGAGTGAAAGGGATATAACCGAGTTTGGAGAGATATTTAGGGATTGAAGAAGTGCGGGGGGAGGGATTTGAACCCTCGAACCCCTACGGGACCGGCCCCTCAAGCCGGCGCCTTTTCCTGACTCGGCAACCCCCGCTCGACAATCAATCGATATTGAGATATAAGACCCTTTTGCTTAAGTATAAACAAAAATTCTTAGCAAACATATTTAATGAAATTTCTAATTGTAGATTTGATGGAAACTCTCATGGAGATGGCAAAGGCTGGGAAGTATCCAGAGTGGTTGAAGGATGTTGCAAGGTTTGAGTGTATCGAAATTGAGAGGTTAATCAGATTGATTGCAAGGGGAGAGGTGGTAGTTCCTAAGAATGTGAACAGGGAGTTGAAAGAGCCTAGGGCTATTGGTAGGTTTGTAAGCACAAAGATAAATGCAAATGTTGGAACGTCGATAGATTACATAAACGTTGAGGAGGAGGTTGAGAAGGCAACCGTTGCTCAGAAGTATGGGGCTGATGCAATAATGGATCTTTCAACTGCTGGAGATTTGGATTACATAAGGAGGAGAATTATGAATGTGACGGATGTTCCCTTTGGAACCGTTCCAATATACCAATCTGCCAGAATGAGAGATGTTGTAGTTGACATGGATGAGGATGACTTCTTCAAGTCGGTTGAAAGGCAGGCAAAGGATGGTGTAGATTTCATGACAATTCATGCTGGTGTAAATAGATTTACGGTTGAAATACTCAAGAAATCAAACAGACTTTTGGGGGTTGTGAGTAGAGGTGGTGCGATAATAGTGGGTTGGATGATTCATAACGAGAAGGAAAATCCATATTATAAGGATTTCGATTATTTACTTGATTTGTTGAGAGAGTTTGACGTTACGATAAGCTTGGGTGATGCGTTTAGACCTGGTTGTATCCAAGATTCTGATAGGGTTAAGTATGCGGAGTGGATTGCTTTGGGTGAGCTTGTTGAGAGGTGTAGGGATAGGGGAGTTCAGTGTATGGTTGAGGGTCCTGGACACATGCCTGCTGATCAGATAATTCCAGCCGTTAGGGCTATGAAGGTTGTAACGAGGAATGCACCTCTCTACCTACTTGGACCTCTGGTTACAGATGTAGCTTTGGGTTACGATCACATTGCAGGTGCAATGGGTGCCTTGATTGCAGGATTGGCTGGTGCAGACTTCATATGTTACCTAACACCAGCTGAGCATCTTGCACTACCTACTGTTGAGGATGTTAAGGAGGGTGTTGTTGTCACGAAGATAGCAGCGCATGCGATAGATTTGGTTAAGGAGGGAGTTAGGGAGAGGGCTGCTAAGATCGATTTTGAAATATCTTTGGCAAGGAAGAGGTTTGATTGGAAGAAACAGTTTGATCTTTCTCCAGATCCTGAGAGGGCTAAGAGGATATGGAGTAGGAGGAGATCGAAGTTTGCATGTTCGATGTGTGGAGATCTTTGTGCAATAAAGATTGCTCAGAAGGCTTTGAGTGGGGAGTTGAG
>QMZE01000026.1 GCA_003663025.1 Archaeoglobales archaeon | reverse complement strand
TAACGCTGTAAATATCTTTAGTAGCTTTAACCTTTCTAATATCTGTAGAAAATGGATCTTCAAGCTTCTCAATAGCTTTCATTATTCTCTCCTGCTCATGCTCACTAAGTTTCTTTAGCTCCTTCAGAAACTTCTCGGATAGCTCAACTCTCATAACCCTAAAATCTTCTTAGCTTCTTCAATGCTGTAAGTCTTCATTCTGCCCCCTTCACAAGCTTTAGCTATCTCTTCAAGCTCTTTAATCTCCTCATCACTTAGTTCTTCCTCAGCTAACATTTCTTCTATCTTGCTTAGCCTCTTATCTATTATATCGAGTTTTTCCTTAATTTCCTTAAGTAGCTCAACAACTTCCATAGCTAAACCTTAGCTAAAAAGGATAAAAAGATAATGCTAAGCTATCACCTTTAACAGCTCATTTAAATTTTAGAAAAGGCTTTATCAGCTTGCTTGGTTTTAGCTAAACAATGCCTTGAACCTACTGTTATGTGCCCACTTAAGCTAAGATAAATATCAATTATTTACATTCAAAATTTCTTATAATAAAGATTTTTGATTGATTGTTGTTGATTTCTCTTTATAACAATATTATTATATAAAAAATTAAACTAATTGTTTTCTTAAGTGGATTATCCAACTTCAATGTTCTACAAAATTTAATACTAAAAAACATGATTTACTTACCAACAGTATTGAATCACCTTATCTTCTCTAAATCTTATCTTCCAATCTAATTTTACAATTAACCCCTATCATGGAGAATCTTTAGAATTTTAGTCTATTATCTTTTTGCAAGTTTAAGATTCCATCTATGAAAAAGCTCTATAACAGTAGTAATAATCTCAAGCATATCTGTAATCTTTATTGATAACGATTTACCCTTTTCTAGCTTAACTCCAATACTCCCTATTGTCTTTATCTCATCTAAATCACTAATAGCGTTGTTATGGACAAGTAGGTGACGTATTTCTATGATGTTCTCAAAGTCTCTCTTCATAACTCTATCAAATAATCCAACATCTGTTGAAAATTGGACAATTTTTGTTAGTGATAACCTTTCAAAACCTTTATTTTTACTATATTCCACAACTTTACGGTAAAGTGGGGATCTTGGATATTTCTCTAAAATAATATTTTTTATAACATATTCTATTGTTGAAAGCATTGAAATATATGTCTGCTCCCAACCCATCTTTTGTTAGATCCTATAATAGCTGGTATTACTGTAATAAAATAGTCGAGGTGATCAATGAAAGCGTCATAACATCTGTATCTAATATCTTTTTCATCAAATGTGCAATTGTAGATTTCACTTTTGAACTTCTCACATGTTTTTTTAATTATATCTATTTTTTCTCTAGTATCTTTCTTTCATCTTGCATATATATCTATTATTCCGAAAAAATTTTTAAACTTAACGAAAGGTTACCCAAAAACATTAATTCAAAAATCTCTCTTCAATCCCCAACCTCCTTACAATCTCCATCTGCCTTAAAACAAGATCCCTAGATTCATGCAAATCAAAAGTTTTCAATATCCTCCCATTCTCCATGACCTTCTGGATTAAGGGTTCTCCTTCCCCCCTTTCACCAAACAGTTTAATCTCATCTCTCAACTCATCCCAAACTCTATAAACCTGCTTCATGCCTCCCCTCTTACCCCTCTTCGCAGCAAACCTACCTTCAACCTCAACTATGTCCATCGCAAAGTCTATGGGCTTTGCACCCGCTATTGCAGTCCCAACACCAAATACATCGACAACATCGCTAAGCTCAACAACATCTCTCAAGCTCAAACCACCACTCACAACTATCTTGACATCCCTCCTACCCCTAACGTCAAGCTCCCATCTGACCTCCTCAACGATCTTCCTCATATCCCCCCTCCTTGAAGATGGAGTGTCCAACCTAACGCCATCAACCCTATCAACATTCTCAACAGCAAGTATTGCTTCAGTCTTCTCATCGTAATAGGTATCAACAAGCATTATCCTTGGAACCCTCTCATCGACAACCTCATCGTAAGATTTCCAAGCTTCAACCTGATCTCCAAAGCAGATTATAAGTGCATGGGGCATGGTTCCAACACTCTCAATTCCAAGATACTTCTCAGCTGAGAAGTTGCTAACCCCATCAACTCCACCTATGTAAGCTGACCTCTCTATGACAGCAGATAGGGCTGGATGCATCCTCCTCGTCCCAAAGGAAAGTATCTTCTTCCCACTTGCAAGCTTGAACTTGAAAGCTTGGGTTGCAACAGCCGATGGATGACAGATGAATCCAAGTATTGCTGTCTCAAACCTTGCAAACTCCAAATATTTTCCTACAATCGTTAAAACTGGCTCGTGTGGAAAAAACAAACAGCCCTCTGGCATAGAATAAACATCGACATTCCTACCCTCCAAAAGCCTTAAAACATCGTTAACTCCAACAAATATACCCCAAGTTGAAGTTGTAACCTCAGCAACAACCCTTGGATTCAAACCCTTAGACCTCAAAACCTCCTCAGTCCATAAAAAGTATTTGTCGGTTGTAACTCCACTTGCAATATCATCCTCATTTACAATCAGAAACCTCATTCTTCATCACACTCACAGGGAAACTTTCCACATCTAAGACATCTATCTGGATACTTCTCCCTAACAGCCGACTCGATGTCAACGTCGTATAGATTTGCAATACTTACAAGCCATGCGAAAACGTCAGCAATCTCCTCCCTTATCGAATTTATGTCCCCTCTCCTAACAGCTTCAGCAAGCTCACCAACCTCCTCAACAAACCAAAGCATCGTCTTCTCCCTACCCCTCCTCAAATCCCTCTCATAGTAAAGCTTCCTTATGTGCTCCTGAAAATCCTTAATTTCCAAGCTACCACCTCACTGGAACTCCCCTCTCATCCAGATACCTCTTTATCTCCTCAATTGATATCTCCCTGTAATGAAATATGGATGCAGCCAAACATGCATCAGCCTTACCTTCAACAAACCCCTCATAAAAATGTTCAAGCTTTCCAGCACCTCCAGATGCAATTACAGGAATTTCTACCGTTTCACTGATTGCCCTCGTAATTGGTATGTCGTAACCTATCTTCGTCCCATCCCTGTTCATGGATGTGAGTAAGATCTCACCAGCACCAAGCTCCTCAACTCTCTTAGCCCAACTTATAGCATCAATCCCAGTGGGCTTCCTACCTCCGTATATCACAACCTCATACCATGCTTTCCTTCCATCCTCAAGTGTCACGAAGTTCTCACCTTTACTCAAATCGAAGTTTCTCCTGCAATCTATTGCAATGACTATGCACTGACTACCAAATATCTCACTCGCCTCCTTCACAAGTTCAGGATTCTTAACAGCTGATGTGTTTATTGAAACTTTGTCAGCTCCAGCTGAGAGTATTGCATTTATATCCTCAACACTCCTTATCCCCCCTCCAACCGTAAATGGAATGAATACCTGCTCAGCAGTTCTCTCAATCACATCGATCATCATCCTCCTTCCATGTGGTGATGCGGTTATATCCAAAAAAACGAGTTCATCTGCACCTTCTTCATCGTATCTCTTTGCAAGCTCAACTGGATCTCCAGCCTCCCTCAAGTTCACAAACTCAACACCCTTGACAACCATAGCACCCCTCTCATTCAGAGTTACATCAAGGCAAGGTATTATCCTCTTTGTGAGCATAGACCAAATTGGTAAGTTTTATTTAAAGTATTTGCAGATCGTCGTCGAAATATCTTAGAGTTTACATTATAATTTTCAGTTTTTAATTAATTCTTTTATCAACTTATAGAAAATTTTATTAACAGATCTTTGGGCTTCACCGTATGAAGACGATACACATAGTTCCACTGGGTGACAGGTGTGACATGATACTCGAGAGCATAAGGATGAGTGGTAAGCCAATCCAGAAGGCTTATTTGATTGTTTGTGATGATGCATGCTTGGATGAGATTGTAAATGCATTAAAGAACTTCATAGAGGTTGAGGTTGTCAGGGTTGAGAGGGAAATATACGATGCATCCATAAAGATCCTTGAGATTATAAGGAGGGAGATGGATGAGGGAAACGATGTCCTCATAAACCTCTCAGATGCATCCAGAGATCTATGTATTGCATGCATAATCTCAGCCCAGATATCGGGTGTGGGCATATACATGGAGTCCAACGGTAAGATAATAGATCTCAAGGTTCCATCTGTTAAGGGTGTGGGGGAGGATAAGGTTGCACTCATAAAGGCTTTGGAGAAGAAGGGAGGGGAGGTTGAATCTATAAACAAACTTATAGAGATTGTTGAAGGTAAGATAGAAGATCAGAGGAGATACATGGCTCAGAGGGCAAGGATGAGCTACCATTTGAAGGGCTTGGAGGGAGATGGATTGATAGAGATGAAGAAGGAGGGGAAGAACGTAAGAATAAAACTGACACCACTGGGAAGGGCTTATGCGGTCATGTTCTCATGAGTAATGAAGAAATCTATAATTTGATTTCATCTAAGGTTTTGGTTTTATTTAAACAATTAGATGGTAAGTTATATAAGGCTACTATAGAAAAAGATGAAGTTGGAATGTATCCCAAGGTGATTGGCATATTAGATATCTAATTGAGAATAAAGGGGACATAGATTTCAAAATTAGAAGGGTGTGTATAGGTATAGATGTAAAAAAATATTAAAAGACTGTGGAGAAGATATTATTAGAGTTTGCGAAGATGCCAAAGTTTAAAATTTAACGATGTGCCAATTGGTCATATAAAATGAGTAATAAAGCGTAGAGAAACTTGTGAAATTTTGAAATTCCTCACTGGATATAAACACATGCCAATAGGGATAATTGAACTCCGAGAGGAGTTGTGATGGAATTTCATAAGAATATACCTAATGAAAAAATTAAAATGCTCTGTTGAAAAATTGATGGTAGTTACCAAATTTAAATGGTCAGATGTCGTTTGTTATTTGCCAAATCACAAGCTTAATTTTCAAAAGTTTAATCATGGATCCTCAACAATCTCAAGACCATCCATTATATAAAATGGATCAAGATACCTCCTAATCAACCTGTCCATCCAATACTCAGCCCTCTCAACATCGGCACCAAGGTATTCAAAGAACTCAAGTATCTGCCTCTTGGGTCTCAACTCGTAATCGTCCCTTGCACCAGATGTCAGTATGAAGGGTGTATCGAACTTCTCTATAACTTTAAATATCTCAGAAGTCTCTTCAAAAAGTCTCGACCTTTCACATCTAAGGAACTTTGAGAATGAAATCTCAATTGCAACATCCTTCTTACCCGCAATCTTTATCAGTGTATAGTCCAACTCCCTACCTTCAAAGTCCAGTATGACGTCAACCCTCCACCTCATCACAGCATACCTAAGAACGTTCAAATCCCCAACAACACCAACAATCCAATCCCTTCTTGCCCTCCTAAGCTTCAACAGTAGTTCCCTCGGACTCTCAGCTTTTATCATGTATCCCTTAAGAAATCCAACATCTCTTGGATTCTCATGGAAGACTACGAAGTTGTCAAAGTCAAACTTCAGATTTGGCACAAACCTCACAAAGTCAACCTTCATAGCCCTTCTCAACTATCTCCCTTGCAAATTCAACAATCCTATCCCTCCTGGAAGGATACGTTACAAGCTTCACCTTGATCAGTATGGCATCTCCAGTCTCTGTAAGAACAACATCACCAAGGTAAGCCTTCTGCTTGTCTATCCTTATGTATAGGTTTCCCTGATCGTCTATCCTATTCTCAACTGTATTAACTATGTATCTCCTCTGATCACCCAAAAGATCAATCAGGTTGTTCCAGAATTTCCTTATCTCACCCTTCCTCTTTATCTCAACCTCAAGATACTCAATTGGATTTCCAAAGTGACCCTTAGCCCTAGAACTCCTTATCTCAAACTCGAATGGGAATATTGTAGAAATTGCCAATGCAACCTTCTCCCTATCCTCAGTGCTGTAAACAACAGTTGAAACTGTTATCCTCTCTATCTTCACAGAAACCAATTTTAACATCTGCTAAAAACATTTTTCATGAGGATATCAATAGTCAATACATCATCACTGATCTGCATAGTTTTGACTTTGATTGCTTCATACGAAGCAAGAAAGATTGATTACCCCATCAGAATTCTCCCCCTCATCATCTGTTGGTTCTCAATGGTTTACTTCCCACACTGCCTTGCACACTACATCGTTGGTAGATTGTTTGGTGTTGAGTTCAGTCACTACACACTCTCAAGATCAATGCTTTCAAAGTCTGGAATTCCAATAATCTCAAGGATGTTCTCTGTGAGGGTGTTTTTGACATTGAGGATTAAGAGGAGGGCTAGGAGGGGTATGTTTGCAATGTTCATATCTGGACCAATTGCATCGATGCTCTCACCCCTTACGGTAGTTTACATAACTTACACTTACGATAAGACTTCTGCAAACATCTTGGCAATCCTAACGATATTCAACATAGTATTTTCTGGATACTTCAGTTACAGGAACGGTTGCATAAGGAAGGCTATAAACTCCTTAAAATCTTAATGTTGAATTATTTTAAAGACAGTAAAATAAGAAGATAGATGGTATAGATCACAACCAGAACTTTAAAAAATCTGTAGGTTTTTATCACAAAACATTAACCTTCTGCAAAAGTTATGATCTGACGTGAACGTATATGTGATCCTTGTGGTATGGTTCAAGGTTTCCATGTGAAATTAACTCAAATTTCCCCTCCAATCTCCTCAATACCATCTCAAATACATCCTTAGGATCTGCAGTCGAATCTATGCTCCTAGCCTTGACCATTATCAAACCTTCACCACCATCCTTCAAGAAGAACCTTACATTCTCCTCAAATATCTCTATCTGATTCTTTTGAGCTATGTCTTGATATATGAAGTCAACCTTCTCAACGATACCACTATACCTCCAAGGCTTTGATGCATCTTGAAGGAGTGGGACTATGTTTCTCCTCTCCCTTGCAAGCTCAAGGAACTTGGAAAATGGCTTTGCAGAATACTCAACCGCATATATAATTCCACTCTCAACGATGTCTGAGATGTGGCTTACGGTTGTCCCACTCGCAGCACCCAGATACAGAACCTTCCAGTTTGGCTTTATGTCTATGACGTAACCCTTCATGAACATTGCAGATAGCTTGCTCCTTGAAGGTATCCACTCTCTAAACTCCCCAATCTTCCTCTCTCCATAGTGACTTCCATATCTGCTCCTTGTTGCCAGTATCCTCCCATCTAGCAGATAAACGTTGTGTGCTATCCTCTTGACATCCATATATCAAATTTAAATGAAGGATATATAACGTTTTGAAGATTCAAGGAAAGCATAAACAGTTGAAGTAAGTTGGAAATATATCGGTGAAGTGTCAGTATGAATTAAAAACAACACATACATTCGTTGTGTTCAAGGCTTTGGCTGTGGATATAGATGGAACCCTCACAGACAAGAAAAGGGTCTTGAATTGTAGAGCAGTTGAGGCACTTAGGAAGCTTAAGATAAAGGTTGTTTTGGCTACTGGAAACATATCTTGCTTTGCAAGGGCTGTTGCAAAGATGATAGGTGTTTCAGATATTGTGATAGCTGAGAACGGTGGAGTTGTGAGGTTTGGATACGATGAGGATGATGTTGTCTTGGGAGATAGGGAGAAGTGTTTGAGGGCTTTGGAAGTTCTGAGGAGGCACTTTAAGGTCGAGCTTTTGGATTTTGAATACAGGAAGGCTGAGGTCTGTCTCAGGAAAAACTTTCCAATTGAAGAGGCTAGGAAGATTTTGCCAGAGGATGTTAGGATTGTTGACACTGGATTTGCATACCACATCATAGATGCAAACGTGAGCAAGGGGAAGGCTCTGAAGTTCATAGCTGACAGGTTGGGGTTGGATGTTAAGGATTTTGTTGCAATTGGAGACTCTGAGAATGATGTTGAGATGCTTGAGGTTGCTGGATTTGGTGTTGCGGTTGCAAATGCTGATGAGAAACTTAAGGATGTTGCTGACCTTGTAACTTCAAAGCCAAATGGAGATGGTGTTGTTGAGGCTCTTGAGTTCTTGGGTTTGATATAGGGATTTCATCAAACTTGACAAATCTACAACCAGAGAAGACTATATAGTTTTGCTCAAATTCTTTAAGACTCTTACTATCACGGGATCAACGACTCTGTATTCTTTCATTGTTTTTCTTATCCAACCCATCTTTTCAAGGTTTCTCAAAAGGTTGGCAAGTCTCGTGTTGGGAATCTTACCACTTCGAGATTCGACGTATCCCTTCACCAACTCCCACCTGTTCAAACCCATCGCAATAGCCTTCAGTATCAAAATATATCTCCTACTCCTCTTACTAAGCTCTCTCAGTTCTCCCTCCAAGAATCTCTCAGCCTTGACAACTACATTCTCCATAGCCCTGTTAAAGTCTCTCGTTTCAACGTAATTGTAACCAAACTCCACAAGCCATCCAGGTATTCCATTCAAGAGTTCAACAGCCTTCTCAATCACTTCCTCCTCAAAATCAATCCCAAACTCTTCAAATCCTCTCCTCAAGAAATTCTTGGAGAGTTCCCTTGTAAATGGTTCTATCATTATCTCCTCGTAAATTCTTCCATAGAGTGGAGAATCGTAATCTACAATTCCCAGGAAATCGCGCAATAATCCAACTTCAGATCCCGAAAATATGAACCTAACGTTCTCCAGGTTGTCGTAAGCGTAAGATACCATTGCCAAGAAATCTTTACCACCCCTTGAACCATAATACCTAAAATACTGAGCTTCGTCAAACGCTATAACGACCCCCACATCGTTCAAAGCGTTTAAGACTTCTGAAAGCGAAACCTTATCGTCAAAGGTTAAGCTTACACCTGCAATTGTAACTCCCCTAACCCTCTTCAAGACTTCAAATATCTTCTTTTTGAGTTTAGATCTTATCAAAGCCCTCTCAAAAGCTTTAGCTAAAACATTACACGTTATCCAACCTCCAGAGGAGAAGTAAAGTTCTCTTGCATCTATGTATATCCCATTCTCAAGTTCGTTTAAAGCTACCTTTAGAACTGAAGCCTATCCTCCTAATTCCCAAGATTAGAACTATGCTTTTTAACAGCTCTCTTGATTTCAACTTCCTCCTCCCTATCAAAAAGATCCCTCCCATTCTCTTTGGGTCGTGGATCCAGTATAGTAACGGCACCGTTACTTATGAATTATGGTGTGAAAATTTTAAGGAAGTTTAAGTTGCTTTGTCGTCAAAAGTCTTATGAGGTTTCGAACACATCCTACTGTAAAATAACCATGTTGATTTAACACCACACAAAAAATAAAAATTAAAATTTAAGGTTCAAATCCCACTGGAACTATGACAAACTCGTATTTCTCTCCCTTGTGGATCATGTGCATACTGCATGCAAGACATGGGTCGTATGATCTTATTGTTCTAAAGAATGTTTATTGGATTTGGCTTACCCTCATTTGGATCTCCAGTTCCGAAGTTCGGAGCTGGAACAGACATTTCTCCAGGAGTTCCATAGTATACCTTAGGTGTCAAGCTTTGAACAACACTGAGTGCCAATCCTGTGAATGTCACAGTTACCTTACCGGCACTGTAATAGACCTTTGAGTTGTAAGAGTCGATGTAAGGTCCCTCAAGATGTCCCTCAGTCTCACTCTCTGGAACGTCAAATGCATAGTATGTCTTTCCGTTTATGGTGTATTCAACTCTCACAGAGTTCCTTATCATAGGTGTATCCAGTCCAGTAGCCTCAAATGTCCTCGCAGCAACCCTTATCATCGATGCTGGACCCTTCTTCTGGAAGTCCATTAGAGACCATTTAAATGGACCTGGCTGACCCAATACGTCCCTTCCATTTCCGTTCCATGTTGTTCCAGCTATGACATGGTATTGAGTCAGTCTTCCATTCTCAACCTTGCACCAATGAACAGTTATACCTCTTAGTGCATCCCAATATCCAACTCCCTGCCCATTGTAATCCAACCAATCATCCCAAGTTTTACCTGTTGGATTACCCCACACCAAGTTTGCAGGCAATGGATCTTGACCTGCATTTGTTATTGCCTGATAAGCTCTGCTTAACCAACATAG
>QMZE01000025.1 GCA_003663025.1 Archaeoglobales archaeon | reverse complement strand
GATGCTTGTTCTCTCAATTCACTCGTAAATCACTTAAAATTATTAAATCTATTAATACCATCAAACTCAAATTAGATCTCTCCACTTACTTCTGGAATATGGGTATGTTTTGATGCAACTACCAATTGTCATTCTATAACATTAAAAATAATATAAATATATAAATTTATACCATGTTTCTTAAATATTCAAAAAATTTTTCCAAAGCTCTCCTCCTGTGAGAAACTTCATTCTTCTCATCACCCATTTCAGCAAAGGTCTTTCCGTTATATTCAAATATGGGATCAAATCCAAATCCCATTTTACCCCTTATCTCCCTTGAGATGAGACCTTCAACCTTACCTTCAAATGTCAAAACCTTCTCACCATCCCAAAAAGCTATAACGGCCAAGAAGTATGCTTTTCTATCTTCAACACCTTCCATAAGCTTTAGTATCCCCTCATTCCCTATTGTTTTAAATACAAACGATGAATAGGGACCTGGGAAACCCTTCAGTGCATTTATGAACAGACCGCTGTCTTCTATGAAGAAGGGTTTTTCAATTTCGTTGGACAAAATCTTGGCACTCAAACTTGCAATCTCCCTCAGATCAGATCCCTGAGGTTCGAGGTATCTCCTTCTCAACCACTCAACATCGACACCATACATCTTTCCAATTTCCCTCACCTCAACAAACTTACCCTCATTAGAAGTTACAAAGTAAACTCTCATGATCCAAAATCCAACCACAGTTTTATAGACTTTTGCAAACTCCTAGCATGCTCATACTGATACCGTTTAAGCCTGTAAATCCAAAGTCCAGATTAAGTGAAATCCTAAGTGATAGGGAGAGGGAGGGGCTTGCTAAGGCCATGCTACTTGATGTTCTTGATTCTTTGGATGGTGATGTAAGGATAATTTCAACTCATCCGTTCAATCTTGAGGGTTACGATGTTGAAGTTGATGAGAGGGAGCTTGATGTTGCCGTGAATTCAAGGATAGAGGGTGAAACAGCAGTCATAATGTCAGATCTTCCACTGATCAACAAGAAGGTTGTTGAAGAATTCTTCGATACTAAGGGGGATGTTGTCATAGCACCTGGAAGGAGAGGGGGAACAAACATGATTTTAATAAGGGATCCAAGGTTTAAAGTCAGTTACCATTATTGTAGCTTCTTAAAGCACGTTGAGATTGCTAAGAGTTTAAATCTTAGAGTTGAAATATTTGACTCCTTCTATGCGAGTGTTGATGTTGACACACCAGAGGATCTGCTTGAGATTCTTATACATGGGAGAGGTAAGAGATCATACGTTTATCTACATTCAATAGGTTTCAGATTGAAATTTGAGAGGGAACCAAATATACTTAGGATGTAACATATTTATCTTTTGGGTAACATTGGATATGCACAGAATTAGAATACTTGAGTTTTTGGGAAGTAGGGAGGATAGTGATGTTACAGAGATAGCGAAGAATATTAGAGTTCCAGAGGTGGTTGTGAGGAGTGAGGTTGAGAGACTTCAGAAGGATGGGTTTGTGATTGTTAAGGGTGACCGCATCAAGATAAGTGAGAGGGGTATTGAAGAGTTGCATAGGTATGCTAAGGGAATTTGAGGATGGAAGGGATAAGGTATTTTTGATAAGGAACGTTGTGGAGGTTAGAATTCCAAAAAGGGTTTATGAGAGGTTGTGTAGGAGATACCCAAGGGATTACATAATATCTTTTGCTCGGGAGAAGGTAGTTCTCCATCACGTTACGAGAAGACCACTATACTACATAACAAAGGAGAGTGGAATACCTCTATTAGGATACAACGCATTTGGATTGATAGATAGGGGGACAAACCTAATTCAAGTTAGACCAATAACTGGTTGCAATCTGAACTGCATATTTTGCAGTGTTGATGAGGGTAGGTTTAGTAGGACTAGGGTTGTTGACTACATTGTGGATGTTGATTATATTGTTGAGTCATTTGGAGAGGTTGCAAAATTTAAGGGGGCTGGAGTTGAGGCTCACATAGATGGTCAAGGTGAACCTACACTCTACCCATACCTCGATTATCTTGTAGAGGGCTTGAAGGGGATTAGGGAGGTTAAAATTGTTTCAATGCAAACCAACGGAATACTGTTGAGTGAGGGGTTAATTGATAGGCTTGAGGGTTACATGGATAGGATAAATCTTTCCATAAACTCCCTTACTCGTGAGATCGCTGACAGGATGTATGGTGTGAAGTATCCCCTTGAGAGGGTTTTGAATATTGCTGAATACATAGCAAACAGTAAGATCGATCTACATGTAGCTCCAGTATGGCTTCCTGGATACAACGATGATGAGATTCCAAAGATAATTGAGTTTGCATTGGAGATTGGAGCTGGGAAGAGATTTCCACCCCTTGGAATCCAGAAGTATATACCACATAGATACGGTAGGAAGCCGAAGGTTAGGGTTATGTCCTTTAGAGAGTTTTATGAAAAACTTGAAAAGTTGGAAGAGGAGTATGGTGTTAAGCTAATTTTAAAGCCTGAGGACTTTGGAATTGAAAGGAGGAAGAGGATACCAAATCCAATAAGGAAGGGAGAAGTTCACAGGGCTAAGATAGTGTTGCCGGGTAGGATGAGGGGTGAAAAGCTCTGTTTGGTTAAAGGGAGAATTGTTTCTGTTAAAACCGATAAGAATGTTGGAGATTTTATTAGGATTAAGATTGTAAGAGATCGGGATGGCGTGTTCATGGGTGTTGAGGTTTGATTGTCTGCAAAAATATTAAGTATCAAACTTTTAAGTTTTTATGGTGGTAATATGGAAGAAGAACACGAGATAAAAAAGAAAAAAAGTAGAACCCATTTATGAGAAATTGGCACCTGGAGAAGTCCTGATAATATCTAAGGAAGGAAACTGTGTAATATACGCTACAAATGAAAATGGTAAGGTTGTATTGAGAAAAGCTTGTTTGTATGAGTAAATATTTATTTTATACGGGTTTTATTATCCTTGCAATCTTAAATAGACCCCCAGAAAAATGGTATAGACCTTGGAATGATGTAAAAGGAGTAAAAATGGGATATACGATTGAACACGTAATAGCTGAAGTTTGTTATCAGCTTTTAAGGAGGGAATTCACCAAAGAAAGTTTAAATTTGATTATATTCCAAAAAATAAAAACAGTAATGTCAATGGCTAAAATCGATAACGTCTCTTCTATTTTAGCAGGATACTATTATATGAGATTTAAAAATTTAAGTTTATAATACACAGATTGCTTCTTGTTAGCTGTTGCAAAAAAAGATAAAATGAAGATATACACTACAGATTCAAAGGTTAAACGAGCATCAAGGAATTTTAAACATCCTTTGTGATTTCAATTGATAAGATCTAAATTCAAAGATCAAAACTGAATTTATGGAGATTGTCAGGGATATAGCTGAAGAACTTAAGAACGCATACCTGGACTACGCAATGAGTGTTATTGTTGGAAGGGCTTTACCAGATGTCAGAGATGGTTTAAAACCTGTTCAAAGGAGGATACTCTATGCGATGTATGAGATGGGTTTGACTCACAACAAACCTCGCGTCAAGTGTGCCCGTGTAGTTGGATACGTGTTGGGTAACTATCATCCTCACGGAGATGCACCAGTTTACGATGCACTTGTCAGAATGGCTCAGGAGTTTGTTATGAGGTATCCCTTGATAGATGGGCAGGGAAACTTTGGTAGCGTTGATGGTGATGAGCCAGCTGCGATGAGATATACGGAGTGCAGACTCACAGAGATATCAGAGTTTATGCTTGAGGATGTAGAAAATACGGTAGATTTTCAGCCAAACTTCGACTCCTCAAAGGTTGAACCCACAGTTCTACCTGCAAAGGTTCCAAACCTACTGATAAATGGATGTGTAGGAATTGCGGTTGGGATGGCTACAAACATCCCACCTCACAACCTAAGGGAGGTTTGCGATGGAATTGTCGCATACATAAGGAACCCTGAGATTGATGTTGATGGTTTGATGAGATACATAAAGGGTCCAGACTTTCCAACGGGTGGCGTGATAGTTGGTAGAGATGGAATATTTGAAGCATACAGGACAGGTAAAGGTAAGATCGTTTTGAGGGGGAAGTTTGAGGTTGAGGAAAATAAGATAATCATAAGGGAGATACCATACATGGTCAACAAATCAAAGCTCATTGAAAAGATTGCAGATTTGATAAAGTCTGGAAAGCTTCATGCAAGAACAGTTGTAGATGAGTCGGATAGGGAGGGGATAAGGATAGTTGTAGATATTAGGGAGGATCCAAACTCAGCCTTAAAGAAGTTGTTGGATCATACACCCCTAAAGGTTTCGTTCAACATGATAAACCTTGCACTCGTAAACAACGAGCCAAAGCTACTAAACCTCAAGGAGATGATAGAGCAATTTGTCTCTCACAGGAGGAATATTCTAAGAAGGAAGATAGAGTTTGAGCTTGAGAGGGCTTTGGAGAGAATTCACATGATTGAGGGATTGATGAGAGCTTTGAAGAGAATTGATGAAGTTGTGGATATACTTAGAAGATCCAAGTCAGTTGAAGATGCAAGAAATTCTTTGAAGGATGTTTTGAAAATTACAGATAGACAGGCTGAATCGATACTCCAGTTGAGGCTTCAGACTATAACCAGGCTTGAATACGAGAAGTTAACAAGGGAACACAAAACCCTAAGAAGAAGGATAGATATTCTGAGGGATACACTCTCAGATCCCAGTAAGATAGATGGATTAATAGTTGAGGAGCTAATTCATCTAAAGGAGAGGTTTGGAGATGAGAGGAGGACTGAGATTGTTGATGAGGAGAAATTTGAGGAGAGGGTTGAGGAGTTTGGTGTTTTGATTGTGGATGGATTTGTTAGGAGGTTTGAGATTGGAAGGTCTCTGAGGGTTAAGCCAGGTATTTTGATTCGTGCAAGGAGTGATTCAAGGATACTACTATTCTCAAACAACAGGGTATTCTCAATCAGAGCTAAAGATGTCCCAATCGAACAGACACCAATCTCAAGGTTTGTATCAACAAACAAGATTGAGACTTGTGTTGTTGCGGATGGGGATGTAGTTCTGCTTTCAAGGGATGGATACTTGAGGAGGGTTAAGCTTGAGGAGTTTGACAGTGCGAAGAGGTCTGGAATACAGGTTGGAAACGTTTCATTTGCAAGACTTTACTCCAAAGGTTACGTCTTGATTGCTACGAAAAATGGATACGTGGTGAGGTTCAAATCGAGTGATGTTCCAATTTACGGAAGAACTGCAAAGGGGGTTAGGGGTATCAGCTTGAGGGAGGGTGATGAGATTGCATGGATCTCCGTTGGAGATGGGAGGGAGATTTTGATTTTGACTAGGGATGGTTATGCAAAGAGGTTGCCGATGGATGAGGTTAGGTTGACAAGCAGGGGTGCTATGGGTGTTTTGGGTGTGAGAGGTGAGATTGCCGTTGCTGAGATAATATCAAGTGAGCAATACTACGCATACACATTCGAAGGTAATCCCGTTAGGATAAACGTTAAGAGAATTCCAGTTTGCAACAGATACAGGAAGGGTAAGAAGGTTGCAAAGGACTTCTCGTGCATAGTCATATAACCTTCTCAAGAAGGTAGTAGTATTTTTTTCCCATGTGTTTCTCTGCAAAAGAGCTTTCAAGAAGTCTTCTTATCCTAAAACCTCTTTCTAAGCAAACATCTACGAAGTCACTTTCAACGGGTAACCAAATTGTAATTTTCTTCTTGTTGTATCTGTGTGCCATCCTAACAGTTTCATCTATCAGCATACCACCTATCTCGTATCTATCAAACTTTGGATGGACCCCTATGAATCTCACGTAAACTTCATCACCCTTTGGCTTTCTATCGAAGAAGTCCATTAACATCCTCACCTTCAAACCCCTGATGAATCCCAAGGTTAGGAATGGTTTAATTGGCATTCCCCTCTTAAACTCCCTAATCTTAAATTCTACAAATCCAGCAATCCTATCATCAAATTTAATGACAACTATACCATCGTAGCTATCGAGTGATTTGTAGTAATCTTCAAGTATCTCCCTACCAGTGAACTCGTCACCAAAAAGGGAAATTAGCTCCTCACAGCATTCAAGGAGTAACTTCACATACTCCCTAACCTCACTCCTCTCCAGATTCTTCAACATACTCCTCTATCCTATCCAAAGCCTTTTTAAGATTCTCCATTGAGTTTGCAAAAGACAACCTAACGTATCTTTCGTTCCAATCACCAAAAGCCCTACCAGGTGTCAGACATACTCCCTTCTCAATCAAAATCCTCTCACAGAAATGCTCACAGTCCATCCCAACATCTGGGAACATGTAGAATGCACCTTCAGGCTTGACAACGTCGAATATTCTTTTAAGCCTTGAATAGACGAAATCCCTCCTCCTTCTAAACTCCCTTACCATAACCTTCAAAAATCTTTCAGATTCTGGAAGGAACTCTGCAACAGCCTTCTGTGCAAATGCTGGGGCACAAACACCGTTAACCTGATGAACCTTCAGCATCTCATTCAAAAGATTCTCATTTGCTATCACAAACCCAATCCTCCATCCAGTCATGGCAAGAGACTTTGAAAAACCATTTACAACTATCACGTTCTCCTCACCTGCAAGAGTTCTTGGCTTTCTGTCGTAGTGTATGCGATCGTATATCTCGTCACTCAGGACAATGGAATCTTTATCCCTTGCAATTTCAACAACTTCCTTCAACACTCTACCATCTACAACAACTCCAGTTGGATTGTTTGGGTAATTGAGGAATACAAAAGAGTTCTTTCTCATGACCTCGTTTAATCTATCTGGATCTATCTCAAAACAATCTTCGTGAGTCCTTATTTGAATAACTCTGGCTCTGCAAATCTTTGCATAGGTGAAGTAGCTTAAGAAGTTTGGAGATGGAATTATGACGTTGCAACCTTCATCTATGAATGCAAGGCTTGCGTTCAAGAGACCCTCACTTCCCCCAGTTGTGACCATAACCTCACTTGGTTCGACATTGTATCTCTCAGCTATTGCAACCCTAAGCTCCTCCAATCCCAAGTTTGATGTGTAGTGTGTGTAACCAGCTTTCATGTATTCGTATGCTCTCTCAACAAGTTCTGGAGGAGTTTTGAAGTCTGGCTCACCTATTGAAAGGTTTATAATCTCTTTGCCTTCCTTCCTAGCCCTCTCAACAATTTCAAACATCCTTCTTATTAGTGACGTGGAAACATCCGAAACCCTACTCGAAGGCTTCATCTCAAAACTGATGATGAAAAAGAGTTAAATCTTTCCTATAGCTTTAGATAAGGTATGTTCACAAGGATTATGAGAATAAGGTTGTTAAGAGTTTGAAGGATTGTGGATTGTCTGTTGTTGGTTTGCCAGGAATTGGAAAAACGAGGATTGTTGAATTCTGTTCTTCAAAGCTCTCAGATGAGATGGATGCACCAATAGTCAGGATATCATTCAAGGATTTTGATCATATCAATCTATATACAATGGGAAGGAGAAGATTCTCCCAAAGGTAGAGTTCAGTGGATTGGAGAGTGCTGAGGATCAGCTCTTCAAGATGGCTTTGGTTATGGGAAGGGTTTTGGCAAAGAAGGATGGTTTATTGAGTAAGATTAAAGACAGGGTTATGAAGATAAAGGAGAAGCTTATAGGTGTTCATGCAAAGTATATTGTCAACGAGATTAAAAAATTGTTCACGAAACATCGGGGAAATTTGGGGGATTAAGGTTGTTGGTGGTTTTGATCGTGCAATTGAGATGATAACATTTCCAATTCCTTTCATACTAGATTCTCTTGGGATTGGGAGTATATTACGCTGAGAACTGGATGTTGGATAAAGCTAAGGAGATTTTGGATTAGGTTAAGAGGTTTAGGGATTTGAAAGCAAAAGTTTTGAAGTTCTTTATGGGTTTTGAGGATTGTGAGGGTTACTTGAAAGGTTTATTAAGACTAAATTTGTCAAGAAATGTAGAGAGGTTTTGTGAATGGAGATTTGGATGTTGAGTTTATTTATCCGTTAGATAGTGTTTAGGTTTTGAATGATGACTTCGTTTTAGAGAAGGGTTTACAGATAAAATTGTTTTCAACAACTTTGGCTAAGATTGGATTGTTTGATAAGACTTTTAAGGTTGCTGAGAGAATTGATGATCCCTATTGGAAAAGATATGCTCTCAAAGAAATAGCTAAGAGACTTGTTGAAATGGAAGAATACGAGAGGGTTTTAGAGCTACTGGAAGGGGTAATGAGTCTAACAAGTCATCCAGGAATCTTGAAAGAGATAAACTAGATATGGATGGAGTGTTGAGATGAGAGTGTTGTTGAGAGAACTTTCAAGAAGGTTGTAAGAGTTTTAATAAAGATTTCACCCTATGGAGACCTCCTTGCGTTGCAATAGATTAAATGGTGGATTAAAGAAGAATTATCATTCATCAAAAAAGAAATAGCGATCAAAATCGCAAGAGAATTTGGCTAATGTAATCGAGATGGACGTGTTTATATTATGTAAAAAATAAATACATAAAAACATGAATTATTATATTAAAAGTAAAGGAAGATGTAAGTCTTTGAGAGAAAAACCTTTTGGAAATCAAAATACTTGGTATAGAAAAAATACATTCAAAAATATCGGTAAGAAGGACTGCTAGAATTTTATTTGAAATTCATACAGTTAGAAAACATTATTATTATGGAACTGGATAAAGAAGTTTGAAGAAAAATTACCAAAAGGAAAGAAATATAATTTCAATGAATGATGAATTAATTCTTAAAGGAATTCTAATCTAAAGTATTAGTAAAAATTATAGATAAAGTTGGCTAATTAATGCTCTGATCTTATAGACTTAGTGATATTTTAATCAGTTTTTAGCTAAAACTTCTTTTTCTACATTAGCTTTTCATGTTAACTGGAATATTCCCTAAGATGTTTATACTATATCAGTTTATGTTAATTGGACATATCCGAAATTTTAGCAATAACCCTTAAAATCGAATACAATAAAAAACCATAGTTCCCATCACCCTATTAGCTGATAGAAGTTGAAATCCAACAGGCCCAGGACGATCTTAACGGCCAGATCTCTTCTGCTCACAGTCCTTATAAACTTCAGTCCGAAGTTTTCTGCAACTGAGAACAGTGTTTCAATTTTCTTCCTAACTCTGGAGAGGAATCCGTAGTATTCAGTCTCTTCGTTGCTTTTTACCATGTTTTCTCTCTTTACAGCGATGAATACAACATTTCTTTTCTTCATTTCTTGAAAATCCTTGCTAACGTATCCCTTATCAGCAATAACGACTTCTCCTTTCAGTCTTTCTGCGAAATCATCTTTTTTCTCCTTAAGAATTGCTAAATCGTGCTTTCTTGCAGTATAAGTAAAAATGTTCAGGAATATTCCACACATGTTATCTTGTAACCGCAGTCTTTTTTGGATTGTATCCTATTGATTCTTCCTCCATTATTATGCTCAATTCTCCTCTCTTCTTGTTTCTGTTAAATTACAAGTTCCTTTTTTCTATTGGTTTAGAGTTGAGAGAAATTTTTCAGCCAGTATCTACTTTGCTGAAGATTCTACAAAGTCCCATTCATGGAATGTAAAGTTAGAATTAAGATTTTCAAGGGAAAGAACGTTGTTAGAGATGGTAAAGAAAGGATGAAAACGAAAAAGAACTCAAAGGATTGATTGGAAGATGCTATTGGAGGTTTAAAGGTTCTTCAGGAAACACATGAAGAATGTTCTTCTCTTTGCTTAAAGGAATAAACATTCTATGACACAACAAAATGGAGAGGTTAGTAAGCTATCTGCACTGAACAGTAGTTCCGAAAGCGGAATATTTGGCAATTAGATAAAAATCTATATACCATTTCGAAATCAAATAAAAATTTTCAACCCATTTAGGTTCACCTAATTGCCAACTTTCAGAACTACTGTGAAAAGCAAGGTTTTGCAAGCAACAATTCTATAAAATAAAGTGGAGTGAGAGGGACAGAGAATCTTAGCAATCTGTTGATGAAGATGAGGTTTGAGAGGGGATTATGAATTGTTCATTGATGAAGTTATGAAGCTGGATAGAGATATAAGGTAGGAGGTGAATTTACACCTATGAAACACGACCAAAAAAATTATAAGACAATTTGCGAATATTATGCGCATGTTCGATAAATTAAAGCCAGTTATACTTCTATCTCTTAAAGTTACCCTACCAACAGTAATAATTGGATTTTATATACTACCAAACATTACAACTTATATTATGGAAAAACAAATTATAAAGGAAATTAACGTATCTGAAGAAATGATCAACGTATCCAAAGAGGAGGTTAAAGTACTTGAAGAAGAGAAGATTGTTAACGTTTCGGGAGACTGTCGAGGGTGTCATTACAATATTGCTGCTGAGATTCAAAGCACATCTATTCACACAAACTTTGATTGCAAGGTCTGCCATCCTGGAATGAGTAGAAGAATCAGCTGCTTGAAGTGCCACAAAGTCGAAAACTT
>QMZE01000024.1 GCA_003663025.1 Archaeoglobales archaeon | reverse complement strand
GCTGAAATCACTGCTACACCCTTCACACCAACCTTCAAAACATCCTCAACGTTATCCCTATTTATACCACCAATTGCAACCACAGGCTTTCCAACTTCCAAGACAATCTTTCTAAGTCCCTCCAAACCTATAGGCTTCAAATCCCTCTTAACATCTGTCCTAAACACTGGACCAGCACTCACATAATCAGCATACCTCTCAGCCCTCTTTGCCTCCTCAACACTGTGAGTCGAAACACCCAAGATACCATCAAAGAAATCCCCAACAACTTCAAACGGGATGTCATCCTGACCCAAATGAACTCCATCGGCATCAACTGCTAAGGCAAGATCAACCCTGTCGTTCACAATGAATGTTGCGGAGTATTCTGACGTGAGAGTTCTTAGCTTCTTTGCAATCTCATACATCCTTCTAACACTCATTCCCTTCTCCCTAAACTGAATAAATCTAACTCCAGCCTTCAAAGCCAATTCTGCCAATTCCTCATGACTCCTTCCAAATTCTGAAGTTGTTATGACATACAAACCTATCATGAATCAACCCTTGGCAACACCCAAAGGTCTCAGTCTTGCAACGATCTTTGATATCCCAGCTCTATGAACAACTTCAACAACATCGTCACTCATCTTGTAAGCCTCAGGTGCTTCCTCAGCCAAAACAGCTCCATGTGTTGCCCTCACATATATCCCACTCTTCAAAAGCTTGTTCTTAACCTGGTCACCTCTCATCCTCCTCTTCGCTTCAGCCCTACTCATAACCCTACCACTACCATGACAAGTTGAACCAAATGTTTCATCCATAGCCTTCTCAGTTCCAACGAGAACGTAACTTGGAGTCCCCATCGAACCAGGTATCAAAACGGGCTGACCTATCTTACGATAGTCCTCAGGTATATCTGAATGTCCAGGTCCAAAAGCCCTTGTTGCTCCTTTCCTGTGAACGCAGAGCTTAACCTTCTTCCCATCAACCCTGTGAGTTTCAAACTTTGCAATGTTGTGTGCGACATCGTATATCAACTCCATTCCCAAATCCTCCTCACTCATCTTGAAAACCTTCTCAAATGTCTCCCTAACCCAATGTGTTATTATCTGCCTGTTGCACCAAGCATAGTTTGCACTCGCAGCCATACCCCCAAAGTAATCCTGTCCCTCCTTACTCTTTATAGGTGCACATGCAAGCTGTCTGTCTGGAAGTTTTATCCCATACTTCCTCACAGCCCTATCCAAGACAACTAGGAAGTCACTGCAAACCTGATGACCCAAACCCCTACTACCACAGTGAACCATAACTGTAACCATTCCCTCCTCAAGCCCCATAACCTTTGCACAATCCTCATCATAGATCTTGTCAACGTATTGAACCTCAAGGAAGTGGTTTCCACTCCCCAGAGTTCCCAGCTGAGGTCTCCCCCTATCCCTAGCCTTCCTACTTACAACCTCGGGCTTTGCACCTTTCAATGCACCGTTCTCCTCACAGTGCTCCAAATCCCTTTCATAACCGTATCCATTCTCAACAGCCCACCTTGCCCCAGCTACAAGTATCTCATCAAGCTCCCTATCCTTCACCCTCAGCCTGCCTTCACTTCCAACTCCAGAGGGAACTGCTACAAAAAGCTCATCTATAAGTTCACGGATCTTAGATTTTACATCATCAACACTCAAATTTGATCGAATTAACCTAACCCCACAATTTATATCAAATCCAACCCCACCTGGACTAACAACACCCTCCTCAGCATCAAACCCAGCAACACCACCAATTGGAAATCCATAACCAACATGAACATCTGGCATAACCAAGCTAGCTTTACATATCCCAGGCATAGTAGCAACGTTTGCGGCTTGCTCAACAGCATCCCTCTCAAGTATGTTCATCAACTTTCTGTTCACGTAAAATACCGCTGGAACCTTCATACCATGCTTGTAACCCCTTGGCAATTCCCACTTGTAATCTGTAATCTTTTTGAATAAGCTTTCGAATCCCATGCTTTAAGTATATCATGGATTTTTAAGATTTTTGAGGAAAAAGCTTAAATTTGAATATGTGAGCTTTGAAGGATGGCAGTGAAGATCATAAGGTGTCCATACTGCGGTGAAGAAATTGAATTGAAGGATCTCTACGATGAGATGAAGGTTGAATGTGAACTCTGTGAGACTGTCTTGATATACAGGAATGGTAAGTTCTTGAATCTCGATACAAACGAAGAGTATAAGCTCGAAGATTTGGAGGAGAAGGAGGAGGTTGAAGAGGTTGAGGAATTTGAGGATTACTTTGAAGAGGAGTATTGATTATGGAAAACTTGAAAGAATTTACTTGGGTGGGGAGGCTGAAGTTAGGATATACGAGAACGTTGTTGAGAAGGTGAGGAAGCCAAAACGTTACAGAAATAAAAAGTTGGATGATATTATTAGAAAGAATAGGACAAAGACTGAGGCAAAGATAATCTCACTTGCAAGGAGAAATGGAATTCCAACACCGATAATACTCGACATAGATGGTGAGAAGATAGTCATGGAGAGGGTTAAGGGTAAGCCTGTGAAGGATGTTATGAGTGAAGAGGTTAGTAGGAAGATTGGAAAACTTGTAGCGAAGATGCACAGAGCTGGAATTATTCATGGAGACATAACACCAATGAACATGATACTGTATGGTAATAGAATATACTTTGTCGATTTTGGACTCTCATTCATAGATGAGAGGATAGAGCCAAAAGGTGTTGATTTGCACGTTTACTTTGAATCTTTGAAGGCAAGCTTTGACAACTGGGAGGAATTGAAGCAAGCCTTCATAGAAGGTTACAGGGATTACGATAAGGCTGAAGATGTTATAAAGAGGGCTGAGGAAATAGAACTTAGAGGTAGGTATGTTGAAAGGAGGATATGACTCTGCAAGTTGTGTATAGGGCTGTAACAGGTTTCTTTGCAATTGAAACAAACTCAGCATTTAAATCCTCAAATAGCCTGAGATTTCTCTCATCGAATTCCCCATGAGGAAAGGCACCTATACAAACTGCACAACCATCAAAACTTAAATCTTTCATCTCACCCCTCTCACTCATCACAACAACCCTAAAGTCCTCCAAAACATCCCTCAAACTTAAATTGATAATCTTGAGTAGTGTCTCATCAGCTCCAATTTCACCCCTCTTGAAAAGATCCTCCATGAGTCCCAAAAATCTGTTGTAGTTTCTTGGAAGTCTCGTTTTCCTGTTTATCCATATCAAAATATCGTTTACAGTATGAACAAATATCTCCAAATCTTCAATTGGTGAATCCAATGCGAGTAGGAGGCATTGATGTATTATGTCTGGTCTCCCCCTTTTCTCCCTCATCTCAAGGTTTTTCATTGCGGAGTGATGCTTTGAATCGTCCAATATTATCTCAGTAGGTTTCTTCTTTCTCCTTCTTGCATCACTAAGAACTGAAGGATGTTTTGCTATTGATGTTGGAATCGTTTCGAGTGATGCTTCAACAAAAACAAGCCTCAGCATGGAACAACCTTTACAACAACCCTCCTATTCCTAGGACCATCCAACTCAACAAAAATTATCCTCTGCCAAGTTCCCAAGTCAAGTTTTCCGTTGGTTATTGGAATTACGACGGAGTTTCCAAGCAAGATTGATCTGAGATGTGAATCTGCATTGTCGTCTATCCTGTCGTGGATGTATCCAGCTTGAGTTGGAATTAGTCTTTCGAGTGTAACAATCACATCCTCCATCAAACCCCTCTCATTCTCGTTTATTATTACTGCAGTTGTAGTGTGCCTTGTGTAAATGACAACGATACCGTCCTCAACATCCGACCTCTCAACGATTTCTCTAACCCTCTCAGTTATGTCTATTAACTCAACCCTCCTATTTGTCTTGATCTCGATCATGATGGAATGTGTCCCATATTTAATATTATATTTCTGTTCTGTTGAAAACTCACAGGATATCTTTGACAGCTTTTCAATACTTTATAAGGAGTATCTTTATAACTTACTTAACTCTTAGCAAAGCACGAGTCACATTTTCGATTGAATACGAGACTTTACTAGCTACTATAACTCCAACCCATAAGAATAGTGCGATTAGGATTATCTCAATTCCATATCTCAATCTAAAAGTTCCAGTTGCTATGGCTGATAAAATATCAGTTAAAGTTGCCACGGCTATTGCAACGCCAACACCAAATCTTATAGTTAAAAACACCATGAGCACAATTAAGGGCACAGCAATCAATCCACCTAAAATTGCAATCACGTATGGATTTGTCTTACCTACCTTTGATATTACTGCACACATCCCCGCCATTCTTGGACACATAACAAAAAATGCAAAGGCTATTGATAATGTCACGTAATTCCAATTCATATTATCACCTCTCTCCCCTTAACATATGTTATATCTGCTACTCTGTTGAAGCTTGTGGTAAACGACATAGATGTGTTGACTTAGTGTGAAAAGCCTAAATATTTAAATGTTATACCTTAAGTTAACACGTCCTTACTGGAATCTAAATTCGATAATTATCGAATTTTCAACAGAGCAGTTGTATAATAGTAGGTAAGGAGTTTCAAAAATGCTTCATTCTTCTTTTACAAGTTGTCCATCAGGTCTTAAATATATACTATTGAATTAAGTTTCTACAGTTCCCTATGGTAAATCATCCATTTTTTCCAGTCTTAGCTTTTTACGCCATAACTTTGTATGCTCCTTTCTTCCCATTTAAACATGAAGTAATTAAGCTAAAGTGGTTTAATATTAGTATGCGTAAACCTTTCCGTATGGTCTCTTTGTTACTGGAATCAGCTTTACAAAATTCTTACCAAGTATATCATCCTCCTTCCCCTCCATCCCAAAGTAAAAACAGTATTCCCTAACAATTCCCTCCAAAAACTTCCAGTCATCCTCTTCAATCTCAACAATCCCAACCTCCCTACCAAACTGATGACTTTCAATTTTTCCACCAATGTATATCTCACCCCCATGCATCCCAGTCCCAACGTAGTTGCATCTGTGTCTTTCAACACCAATACCAAGAACGATAACCTTTCCACCAGCCATGTATTCACAGAGGAAATCCTGAGAGGTTTGACCTATCACGAGTATAGGTATCTTGTTAACGTAACCCTTCATGTGAATTGCACACCTGTATCCAACGTAATCCCTAACGAATATCCTACCACCTCTCATGCACATCGCAACAACGTCACCAGCCCTACCGTGAACAACTATTTCACCATCATCCATCGTGTTTCCAACACCATCCTGTGCATTCCCATAAACAACAATCCTGTGACCACTCAAAAATGCACCCAAATCGTTACCTGGAGTTCCATATATACTTATGTTAACTTTCACTGGCTTGTTGAAGAACAACCTCGATGCAATGTATCTCTGACCACAGACATTCTTCAAAACTATCTCCCTAGCACCCCTTAGAATACACTCCCTCATCAAATCGTTCAACTCCTTGTGCTTCAAATCCTTTGCATCTATCTCAACCCTCTTACCTTGAAACCTAGCACGATCAAAAAGCTCCTCTAACTTCCTAACACCATCGATATGGGGGTCGAATAACATTGAATCACCTCAAAATCCTTCTCCAACCCCCTTTATTCCCAAAATCTCAAGTTCCCAGCTCTCCAACCCAACACCCCTTAGATGCTCTCTGTTACCTCTCAAGCTTTCGATTGCATTTATGCCCATCCCTCCAAGCATATCCTTAATCTCCAAGCTCCATCCCCTCAAAAGATTTACCAAACGCTTTGAAGCAACCTTTGGATTCAAACGCTTTGCAAGTTTTTCATCTTGAGTGCATATACCCCATGCACACTTACCCGTGTAACACTTCTGACACATCGTGCAACCCATTGCAATGAGTGCAGCTGTTCCAATGTAAACAGCATCCGCACCCAATGCGATAGCCTTCACAACGTCAGCTGAACACCTTATACCACCACTCGCAATTATTGAACACTTTTGCCTAATTCCCTCCTCCCTCAACCTCTGATCTACAACAGCAATTGCCATCTCAATTGGAATTCCAACGTGATCCCTCATAACCTTTGGACTTGCACCAGTTCCACCTCTAAATCCATCTATAACAATTGCATCAGCTCCAGCCCTTACAATACCACTTGCAATAGATGCAACATTGTGAACTGCTGCAATTTTAACAAAAACAGGTTTTTCATAGTTTGTAGCTTCCTTCAAAGCATATATAAGCATGGCCAAATCTTCTATCGAATATATGTCGTGATGTGGTGCTGGAGAGAGTGCATCAGTCCCTTCTGGAATCATTCTCGTCTCAGAGATTTTAGCTGAAACCTTCTCACCTGGCAGATGCCCACCTATCCCAGGCTTTGCACCCTGCCCAATCTTTATCTCAATTGCACACGCACAGTTTAAGTATTCTGGATCCACACCAAACCTACCACTAGCACACTGAACTATCGCAACTTCACCATACTCCTCCCTCATATCCCTTGGCAATCCCCCCTCTCCAGTGCAAAACTTCGTTCCAAACTCCTTCGCAGCCATTGCCAAAGAAAGAAATGCATTGTAACTTATTGCACCGTAACTCATCCCAGCAAACATTATTGGGGTTTCTATAACGAGGTTTGGTGATATCTCAGTTCTTATATCCAAGTCCTCTATCTCCAACCTATCGGGCTTCCTTCCTATGAATGTCCTAAGTTCCATAGGCTCTCTCAATGGATCTATCGATGGATTTGTAACTTGGGATGCATTTAGGAGTATGTGATCGAAGTATATCCTGTAAGGCTTGTCACTACCAGTTCCTGTCAATATGACTCCACCCTGCTCAGCCTGCTTCTTTATATCCGAAATTATCTCCTTTGTCCAGTATGCGTTTGGTCTGTATGATCCTTCATAAGGTTTTACAATCAAAGCCTTGTTTGGACAGTAAATAACACATCTCTGACATCCAACACACTTCGTATAGTCTATCATTATCTCAGTTCCATTCCAGCTAAAGACTCCCCAAGGACACTGCTTAACACATACACCACACCTGTCACATCTATCCTCAATCCTCTCAACGAAGAACTCTGGTAACAGGTGAGACTTCATTTCACCACCCTCTTCAAAGCCCTCCCCTTCAACCTACCTACAACTGGCTCCCCTCCATGTGGAGTCCAAACTCTGTCTGGATTGCAAACAGATCTTATTGCGGACTCTTCGGATGACAAAAATAGTAAATCACCCTTTTCCCCAGCTGTAAGAGGTCTAAGTCTTATTCTGTCTGTCAATCCAAACATCTCACCGTGATGAGCAACTATGACTGTCCAGGGTCCATTTACAAGTAAGGGGGCATAAGTCATCCTAAGCACGGTGTAAAACCTCTTCATCTTCTCATCCATCCTGTCTATCTGATCCCACATTGGGGGAGCCAATATTTTTGCAACTGTCTCAATTGGCAATCCATGTCTCCTCATCAGTAAATCGAATATGTAAGCCATAACCTCAGTATCAGTCATAAGGGTGCAGTGGTAACCAAACATCTCAAGGTAACGCTTGTTCGTTCCATAGCTCGAAATCTCTCCATTGTGAACTACACTCCAATCGAGTATGCAGAAGGGATGTGCACCACCCCACCATCCAGGTGTGTTCGTCGGGAATCTGCTGTGTCCAAGCCATATGTATCCCTTGTATTCGTCTATCATGAAGTATTCAGCAATATCCCAGGGAAATCCAGTCCCCTTAAATACACCCATATTTTTACCAGAAGATATGACATATGCACCATCTATCTTCGTGTTTATCTCCATAACCTTCTCAACAACGTAGTCATCCTTCAGATCGTACCTTGGAGAGACGAAGTATCTCCAGAAGATTGGTGGATTTACAACCTTAACCTCATCGTTCACGGGTATCTCTTCATCGTGAACGACATCGAAGTTCCTATTTACAAAGTCATCAACAACACTCTTTACATCTGAATTCTCCATCAAGACGTGAAGACAGTAATACTCCCTGTAATCCTTGTAAAGTCCGTAAACTGCATACCCAGCACCTAAACCATTCCCTCTCACATACATGTTCTTCAAAGCGTTAACTACCATCTCACATCCAAATCTCCTACCACCCCTATCCATCACACCAAATATCCCACATGCCTCCCTCATAACCTATCGCCAAAACTACGAAAGGAATAAAAACTTAACCTATATTTTTCAAAACCTCCTCAGCAAACTCCATCGTTTTAAGATTTCCCCCCAAGTCTGGTGTAGTCTTTCCTTCAGATATAACATTCTCCAAAGCCCTCTCAACCTTTTCAGCAACCTCTCCAAAACCCAAGTGCCTTAGCATCATGCATGCTGAGAGAATTGTTGCACTTGGATTTGCAATACCCTTCCCAGCTATGTCAGGTGCGGATCCATGAACTGGCTCAAACAACGCATACCTTTCACCAATGTTTGCAGAAGGTGCCAACCCCAACCCACCAACGAGTCCAGCTGTCAAATCACTCACTATGTCACCAAAGAGGTTTGTTGTCACTATGACATCGAATATCCAAGGTTTTGTTACCAGATACAGACAACCAGCATCTATGTAGTAATCGTTCACATCAAATTCGTAATTCTTGGCAATCTCATAAAAAACATTTTTAAATAAACCACAAGTCTTCTTTAAAACGTTTGCCTTATGAAGTGCGGTAACCCTCTTCCTCCCCTCTCTCCTTGCAAACTCAAATGCAAATCTAATGATCCTCTCACAACCCCTTCTTGTAATAACTCTCATCGCAACTGCAGAATCTCCAACTTCAAACTCGTAACCCTTGTATAGACACTCAGTATTCTCCCTAACAACTACAATATCCACATCGTATAAACAATTCACGCCCCTGATAGATTTTGCAGGTCTAACATTTGCAAACAGATCGAGCTCCTGCCTCAACCTTACAATGACGTCAGCTGCAGTCTCACCAACAGCACCAAAGAGAATTGCATCGCTCTCCCTGCAAATCTCAAGTGTTTCATCTGGTAATGGAACACCAAACTTCCTCATACACTCATCTCCAGCCTCAGCATAAACGTATTCAAATGGAAGATCCAAGTTTTGAAGTATGTGTAGTGTTGCAGAAATTACCTCCCTCCCAATTCCATCACCAGGTATGACTGCAATCTTCATGCAAGAATGTTTGGAGTTGCGTTTAAATGTTTTCTAGAAAGTGTAAAATACGATTAATCGACAATCTTTTATGCTTGTGAGGGATATGATCAAGGTTGCAATGTTCCTAACGATAGTTGGACTCATATCCACATCTAGAGAAGTTGTTTCTTCTGCACTGATACCCCTCATAATCCTTGCAGTTCCACACTTCGCCAAAGTAAGAGTTTGCAAGGTGAGTAGGAATTACGTTGAGTTTGTTGGTGACTTGATGGATGTTAAAATCTCTTTAAAATTTGTTGGATTTGGAATTGTAAAGGTTGAACACGTAATACCAGATTCCCTTGAGATTGTTGAAGGTTCGAACGTGTCAAGTTTCTTCATACTTGGATGGAGGAATGTTGAATTGAGGTATAAGGTTGAGATAAAGAAGGCTGGACTTTACAGACTTAAAGATCTGAAGATAGATGTTAGAAATCCTTTGAATACTTGGAGAAGTGTTAAGATTTTAGATTTGGATTTTGAGTTTGAGGTTAAGCCAAAGGTTAGGAGGGTTGTTAGAATAAGGACTGAGAGGACAAAGGCAAAATCTCCAATCCCAGACATAGACGTATCAAAGATTGGATCACCTGGAACGGAGTTCAGGGAGATAAGGGACTACAACTACGAACCCATGAAGTTCATAAATTGGAAGGCTACGGCAAGAACTGGAAGCTTGAAGGTCAACGTATATGAGGTTGAGGGTAAAAAGACAGTTTGGTTCTTTGTAGATGCAAACGTTTACATGGAGAATGTTCTCGATTTCTTGATAACTCTGACAGCATCACTCTCATACTACTTTGCACAACGTGGTCACAAGATTGGGATGTACATAGTAGGTTTGAGGGAACTACTCTACCCAGATGTAGGATTTAAGCAGTTTGGAAGGATACTTGAGTCTCTTTCGAGGATTGAGTGTTGTGAAGAAAGCTTAAATTCTGCCTTGGAATTGTGTAAGCCATACCTACTGACATACAAACCCTACGTCATACTAATTACCAGGATTGAATATTCAAAACCAATAGATTTCAGACTTAAGCTGGCAAAGATGGGATTGAAGGGATTGATATTGAACGTCAAGAAGGAATTTGGAAGTGAAGTTTCGAGGGGTGTGATTGAAGTTGTGAGGAGGGGGATACGTAGGAAGGTGATGTCGGTGGATGTTGATGCGGATAGGGATGTTAGTCTTGCCTTGGCAAGGTTGATAGGATGATCAAGGTTATAATGAACTGTTTGCTTGCTGTAACTTCAATAATTCTCGTTATTGAAACCCTTGAATTCAATCTTGATTATCTGTATGTGTTACTCGTAATACCTGCGGTATCTCTGATTATGAGGAGAAATCCCTTCAACTTCCCACTATTTGCAATACTGACATGCATTAGCATAGTTAACGTCCTACCAACCCAAACATTCTACGGACTCGTAAACTTGTTAAACTACCTAGGTTACAACTCATCATACCTCCTAGACATGTTTCACCCAACGAGACACAACATACCCCTCATAGTAACGATGTTTGTCATATCGAGGATAGTTTGGAATTCTGAAAGTGAGATAACAATTCCCCTGGCATTTGCATTTGGATTTCTTGCATACCTATCATACAG
>QMZE01000023.1 GCA_003663025.1 Archaeoglobales archaeon | reverse complement strand
GAGAAGCTGATGTCTTTGAAATAGAGCATATCTATGATTACCCAACTACCGATGACCACGTATGTGTAATAGTACCAAGGAGTATCCCAGTAGTAATAAGATGGTATCATGAATGGGACTATGGAGAAGACCAAGGTTATAGAGAAATACTATACATATTTACCAAGGAAGGATGGAAGAAAATCGATATAAGATAAATTCTTTACTTTAATCTTTTTTTTAAAAATCATTTCTCTCATGGTGGTGTATCGTGATTGTTGTTTACCCATGTATTACTATAACCCCCGTTCTTGCACCATACACCTTTCCACCACACTTAGTAGTTCCAAGAGATAAGTATGATCAAGAAATCCTAGAACACTTAGATAAAGTGTTTATAAGAATTCAAGGGAAACCAGCGATCCTAGGCAATACTGTTAGAGCTAGTATTAAGAGGGCTTTAGGGCTTCATGGTAAGCCAATGAAATTACCCACTATAATGTATATGCTATTTCCTGAAGAGTGTGTAACAACATATAGTTATAGTATTATCAATGCCAGGGGTAAGCAGAGTGTTGTAAACATAGAAGCAATATTGCCAAATTGTCAGGGTGAACTATATGCTGATAGTTCTCTTAAGAACATAGTAAAGAAGAACATAATAATAATAATAGGTGGAAAGAGAGATATGGGTTTTGGAAGGATACTGGTTAGAATGGAGTCCCCTAGGGGACAATGACAGTTACTAAATGCTTTTAGCGTGTTACCAAAGACATATCCCACCTTCCCAAAACCTTTCAACACCTCACACGTTTTTTCCCCTACATTACCTGTTTCTTCCCATCCTATTACTGTTTATCTAACCATCATGTTCATCTCCATGACATTGTCAGTAACCCTTATATACCACTCCCTTACCATATTATACATAGGGTGATAGTATGGCTTGTGCAAAGCCTAGATTCATATTAGCCCACTTTGATGGACATGGCGTAGCTACTGCCGCCGCAAGAGCTAGATCCTTAGATATAACTTATGATAGAGTGTTTGCAAGATATCCAGTAACATCACCAGAACAACTACCAAACTATATTGACTCAATGTTCCCAACACTAACAAGATACCATGTAGAGATAATTGATATACCTGTGAACCTTAAGGATCCCAGGACATACATTGATGCTATTAACCGCCTAGCAAGAAACACCCCTGTAACAATATTTGATCACCATGCCACAGATTACCAATATGCAAACGAAATACTAGCTAGATACATACTATTTCCCAATGCCATAAGGATGGCAGAGGCGTTAGTAAACCAAGATGAATTAGAGTTAGCACTTGTAGGAGTTGTTGCTGACCGTGATAGAGAAATCTTAACTGTCAGATCAAGAGAAGAAGTTGAAAGAGAACTAGTGCCACTAGCACAGAGGCTTGATGTATTAGTGAGACAAGATGCCCTGGAAACCATTAAGTGGCTTACTATTGATGGAATAGAGTACCTTAGGAGAACTGAGGCTGAATATCCACCTATTGTACTAGCAAAGCAAGTAACTATACTGAGACGTGGTATAAACACAATTATGGTTGATATGACATCTGGTGATTTAAGACAGATTAGCATGTGGTCTTGGAAGATAATGGAACAAATAGCACTACAATATAATATTGACTATGTTGTGGCTGTTTCAATGGTCTATGATAGGCAAACAAACCAGTATGTACCTGCCACCCAAGTGATCAAGTACTGGTTATCCGAGAGACCTAGCCCAAGACCCAGAATACAACCTGTCCTAGGAAGACAGACTATCGGACATGATGATGCCTTCAGCATTAGAGCTATTGATCTCAATGATGCAAGACAACTAGCAGAACAATTGTTCAATGAACTAGAAGCAATGACACCAAGAACTGTAAGACTCATATCAGAGAGTAATGTAGCTGAAGCAGTAAGATACGACTACTCAGCAATCCTTGAGAAGCTAACAAGGATACTAGAAAACCAAGAGAAGCTATATAGAGAATATTTAGAATTAAAGAGACGCCAAGTAGAACTCCTTGAGAGAACACAAAGACAAGAATATGACTAAAAAACTTGTTTAAGCCCTATCTTAAATCCTAATTCTTTTTTTAGATCTCTCCTGTTAGTTGGTATCTCTTCTTACGTTTTTCTGCTAACCATAGATAGAACTGTTTCTCGTAGTCGTCTAGTCCCCATTGCTTGAGTTCTTCTAGTTCTTGTTCTAGTTGTTGTCTTGTGATTACGCCTCTTGCGTAGCATGATAATAGCTCTGTTATATAGCGTCTTACTTCATCGTAGACTGGTTTGATCCTGATGTATTCTTCCCACATCTTCTTGATCGTATCTCTTGTTTCGGGGTCTACTGGTAGTGAGTCTATACGCTTGTAGACTTCTGCTAATGCAAATGATCGTGCTACAGGGGAGTACTCAGCCATTGTTACTAGTTCTCTTGGGGTACCAACAAGATCTCTGAATGCTCTTAGGGAACGTTCTAGGTTAGCATTATAGGTTATAACGTCTAGCTCTTCTTTCTCATAGCCAAATATCTTGATTCTATCTAGAGCCTTGACTAGGTCTTCATGCTTTATTGCAAAGTACTCGTACATGCTTGATACTATTGAGACATAGCGTTTGATCTCATCTGTGATGGGCTTGAATGCAATGTATTTTCTCCAGTATGGTATCCATGACTCAGGTATATTGTGGTGCTTTACAACATCAGGGAACATCTTACGTACATCAGGTACTACCTCTGACATAGAGGCTAGTGTTAATGGAGTTGGTATGTATGGTTTTAGCCTCTCTTTAGCTCTGTCTATGAGTTGTTCTATGTATGCTATAGCATTGTACATGATCCACTCATGTGGTGCTATACCAAATGACGTAAAGAACTTCTTGTTAGCCTCATAGAGTCTTAGTAACCTCTTGACGGTCTCTGATCCAGTAATCACTACCTTGCCATCCTTCACCTCGAATGTGAAGTAGTACTCTTTGAGCACATTGATTACATCACTTGTTGTCAATCCACTAGCTAGTGCATTGTAGATCCTTGTCCTAAAGAGTGTTAGTTCATCCTGTATTGGTTTCCTGAACACATAGGTGATCCAGTATGGCTCTTCATCACTTGGTAGGTTAAAGACCTTGATAGCACTAATGGATGTTTCAAGAGCTTCAGGCACGATCTCTAGGAGAGTCGCATAGGTTGTAAGGCTTGGAGTATAGAACCATACTTTGCTATATATGAAGTCCTCTACTATTGTTTCATCTATGCCGTGCTCAATGAGTATCTTCTTTGCCTCATTGAATGTTATTCTCCTGGAGCGTAATAGATTGATTACAGCATTGACTTTTACTTCATTAACCATCCTTGTATAGGCAAACTCTATAACGAATTCAAGCATATCCCTTATGATGTCATGCTCATAGATCTTATCCGTGAACTCCTTTATCCACTTCTTTGCATCATCAAGTGTTATATAGCCTGTCCTAACAGCAGAGACAATATTCCAGATAATGTATCTAGCATAGTACCTTGTTCTCTCTCTAGCTTCTAGGTCTACCATGACTTTAGCGTAGTCTATCCATGCATTGATATATCCTTCATCAAGCTCCATGCTAAGCTCCTTGCCTGTAAGCTCCTTGATGGCTGTTATGAAGTAGTTCTTGTTGATGGAGCCTATGAACTCCTTGATTACACTTATAGCATTATCAGACTTCAATACATGGAGTCTTACAGCACGTATTATAGCACGATAGAACTCCATGAACTGATCGTAGGCTCGATCCATGACAGCCCTTAGCTCTAGGAGTCTACGTTCTCCAGGCAAGAACATCACGGGTACTTTCAGGATTGCTTCATTCCACTTCATTGTCTCTATGTCGAAATAGGCTATGGAGAATGAGGCTTCAAAGAATCCTTGTAGTAGCTTCTCTAGTGTATCAAGGCTCCATAGACCTTCCTTGTATAACCTTATGAAACCTGTTCTCATTAGTGTTCTTTCATCCGTGAGTGAGTTAATGGCTTCAGCTATTGCTGTGATGGGTATCCATGCTGGATGAAGACCGTGTGCTTGCAATAGTCTACAGAATGGGCGTAGATCCATGTGTATTGGTGTTGGTTGTTGTATTGTTGGAAGGTTCTTTAGAGCCTCCATGAAGCTCCTTCCCTTGATCATGTTCCATGTCATTAGTGATTCAAAGAGACCCCACTTCACCATCCATCTAGCATCAATCTTGCCTGGTATATCACTAGCTATATCCCACATAAGCCATGAGTCAGCCGTCCATCCGCCTAGAGTACTTGCGATCTCTTCTCCAACCTTTACTCCTTGTAATGTTGTCTTGGGAGTGATCCATGGGAAGTTGGAGTACTCTAGCCACTTCAGATAGACATTTAATGCCGTGAAGATACCCCTAGCCTTTGATGGTTCAAGAGCATTGAGTTCTATTGGGTGTTTAAGCCATTGATCGGGTAGATCTGGTATAAGCTTCTTTGCCTCACTCTTGAATGTATTGTATGCTGTTTCTGGAGCCTTAAACCATAATGCACCACTAATAGACCTCATGGCAAACTTCCATAGCTTCTCAAAGCTTGGGTACTTGAATGTCAAGAGATAGATCATCTTTGATACATCACTAGTCATACCACGAATGGAGCTTACAGCCACCATTGTATCAATGTCAGGGAATATGTCCTTTTGTGTCATCCTAGCTATTTCGCTATGGGTTGGTATCTCATATAATAGACCTAGCGGGATCTCCCTCTTCACACCAAACCTGTCTATGAAGAGTAACTTGTACTTGTCCTTATCCATGAATATTATGTCAATGTACTGTTTTGGTAGACCGTATAGCTCTGCTATCTTCTTGAAGTAGTTGTAGATCTTGTTGAAGTCTTCTCTACGTGTATATACTCCAGCTATCCACCTCTCATACCCAAGGTAGAGTGGTAAGAACCTCCTAACCGTGTCAATGGATTCTTTAACTGATGGAGCTTCCACGAATGCTTCTACTCCATAGAGTGCTTGGAAGACTGGTGTAAAGTACTGTATTGATCCAGGTCTAGTAAGCCATTGTAGTGGAGCCATTAGGTTGAATGACATACCTATGGTGATACCTGTTATGACGCTCTTCAAGATATCGTAGATCGTGTCTGGTATCTCCTTAACAGTCTCCTTGACATCAACTTCTGCTTCGCCACCAACACCCATTGGAGCTAGATCGATTTTTGTCTTTGGTAGTAGTCTTGTTACGCTCTTTAGTACTGCTATGACTACTATGTGTTTCATTATACCTGTTATCATCTCGTTTATGAAACCGTAGATACTATAGTTCTTTAGGAGGTCCTCTAATGCCTGTTTCTCTCCCTCCATCAAGCTCCTTATTGGTGATACAATGTATTTCTCTATGATTCCTCCAAAGAACTCTGATAGTGTTGTTACAAAACCTGCTAGCAAGTCCCAGAATGTCTTGATCCCATGTCCTGTAACGTTTACTATGTATCTTGTGAACTCTGTTAATCCACTCCATACTACTTTACCAACCTCATTAAGAGTCCCAATACTCTTTGATACATAGTCTACTGTAACAGATACAAACCCTGTGATCGATTGTACTATTGGTTTAGATATGTATTCTTGGAACCATGATGGGAACCATTCTGGGAACTTCATTATAGCGTTTACAAAGCCCTGGATTGTAACAGCTACTTGTGAAAGACTCTTTGGAGCCTCTTCAAGGAACTCCTTCATCCAGTCAGGCATGTGCTCCCATATCCATTCCTGAACGTTCTCTATTGTTGTCATAGCCAAGGATGGTAGGTTCTCCAGGAACCTTGTTAGTGTATCAACAACCTTGGTTATCCATTCTGCTAGACCGCCCATAGCCTTGTTGATGTAATCAGGAATAGTTGATACTGCATCAACAACTCTTCTTAAGGAGTCTATAACACTTGTTACAACATCATCTAGGCTCTTCTTAATCGAGTCTATAATAGAAGTTAATGCTTCTTGGAACCTTGATGGTAGTGTTTCTACTAGTGATACAATGGTATCTACTATCTTTGTGAAGGATTTTGATACAAGCTCTATAGCACTTGTGATCCTTTCTGAGAAAGTATCTATAATGGCTCCAAGGAGATCTGGTAGTTGTTGTATTGAGTCTATGATTGATTGCATAATGCTTGTTATGGTATCGTAGAATCCTTTGAGTGTAGTTGTTATGGTGTCTACTACTTCTGTTATAGCACTTGATATGACTGATGGTATCTCTGATATTTTGTCTATAACTGTGCTTAAGAGACCTGTAATAGTATCTAGGAGAGACTGTAGGCTAGATGATATAGAGCTGATAACGTCTTCTACAACACTTGTTATCATAGAAGGGATCTTCTCAATATAATCAGCTATAGTCTCCAGAACACTAGTTACAGCGTCTACAACCTTGGGGAAACTCTCTGAAACCCATTCTAGAGCCTGGAGAATGGGATCGACTACTACCTGTTGTATAGTATTTATTAGATCCGTGAAAGCACTAGTTACATCTTCTGCAAAGCTCTTAAGCGTGTCAAGAACTGAGTCCACGAGACTCTTAACAGTATCAATAGCTGGTGATAGAACACCAGTAATAGAGCTTACTATGAAGTCTGCTACAGAGCTTAGCAGATCTGTTAGCCATTCTTTGAGCTGTCCTATTGGATCAGTAACACCACCAACACTAGAAGCTGACTCCATAAGAGCCTCAATGTCAAGTTGATCAAGTGGTATCACATTGTATTCTATACTAGTAGTATTAATGTCAAGAGATACCAGTTGATCAGCAATCCACTCTAGATCCTCTTGTGAAACCTCTATTAAGAAAGGATTGTATTCATCACTCATCTAGACACCACCTTAGCCAAGAAATCTTTTCCATAGAGCCAATTCATTAACTTTAACTTTGCTACTTCAGTTCTTAGTTTCTCCTTGAACTCTTCTTCAGTTTTGAAGGTGATGTCAAAATTCCTTGTAGTAATACCATTAAAGTCTATTTTACAAATAGCATGATAGACTGTTTTGCCTCCAGGCATACGTGATTTAAGGATCTCTAGAATATGTACTATAGCTCCATCAACTTCAACTGAAACAGGTAATATAGTTATCGTGAGTGGTTTTTCACTCATCCTAGACCACTATTATAAGTCTGTATCATTGATTCTTATATAGACTATCACGAATAGAATATGATAGGTGTACTTTATGCCATTGAGATACGTATGTAGTAACTGTGGTTATGTTCTATATGATTCAAAGAAATACGATCCATGGAAACTAAAGGGAATGAACTGCTTTGGATTGCCAACACCTAGTGAAGTAATAAGATACTATAATGGTAGATGTCCTAAATGCGGTAAAAAACTGAGAAAACCAGATCTAAAGGATATCGTGATAAAAGAGAAAAAATAGCTTGTTTAATGTTATGTTTTTTCTAGTTCTCTTCTTAACTCAAAGAGTTTCTTAAGAGTAACAATCAATTCTCTAGATTTCTTTACAAGAGGACAGTTGTTTGCATGGGGACAATCGAGTGTGGCTAACTCAAAGCCTACTTCTTGTGCTTTCCCTAGGATCTCTCCAAGAAGTTGTGTCATTTTTTGTCTTATTTGCTCGTTTATGACTTGTTGTGTTGGTTGTTGTGGTATTGGTTGTTGTGCTGGTTGTCTCTCTACTGTTATGTTACTGCCAAGCTGTATCTTCTCTCCCTGACTCGGGATCCTAGCTTGAACTTTATTTTCCTCCATTCAGGGATCCACCTCTTTATTCTCGAATAGATCTCTTGGAGTACTTGGGTATTTAATCCTTGCTTCCTCCAATGCTCCAGCCACCAGTTATAGAATTCTTCTTCAGTCATGGCTTGGAATCCCTTGTAACCCCACTTGTGTCTCTTAGCCTTAGCTGAAATGAGTTGTAGTATAGCACTCTTGTACATCCTGATCTTAACAGGGTTAGCCTCATATTTCCTGATAATGGGATCAGCTAGGTTCTCTACAAGATAACGTAGTTCTTGTAGAGCAAACCATTGATCCGCTCTCTCAGAGTAACGATAGTCTCTTTGCTCATTGGGTCTATTGTAGTTAGCTAAGGAGAATGGATTGTACCTGTATTGCCTGATCACTCTCCTACAACGATCTTCTACCATCCTGATAGCTGAAGGTGATCCAGGTGTTGTTGTGGATCCAGCAAATGGATTAGATACAGTTGTACTAGGAGACTTATAGATACCAGAATAAGGTACAAGGAATCCATAGCCTAATGGAGTAAGCCCTAGTATGAAACCTATTTGTAGGTGATCAAGTGTGTTTACGTGGATCTCCTGAATGTTCTTATCATAGTCAATGAACCTTACCTTACCTAGCCTAGATCCTTTTTCTGCTAGTTTTGAGTGTCCTAGGACTCCATAGCCTAGTATCAATGCTTCTGTTTGTGCACTAGACACCATAGATAATCTATTGAAGACCATCCTTGTGAAGTCCTCATTGACTCCAAGGACTTCTCTAGCTCTCTTGAAGTCAGCTATTAGTTGATCAATTGTTCCACGCTCAAGGAAGAACCTGATGAAAGTTGATTTAAGGAACTCACGTATTGCTGGTGGATCATAGTATGAGTAACCATACTTTGTTTCTCCATAGACAGCCTTGCGTGGTCTAGTTGATGTTATAGACTCCTGAAGCTCTTCCTTAATGTTCTCCTCGATCATCTCTTCAACATCCTTAAGCCACTCATAGATCTCACTAAAGTCAATCTTCTGTATATCGATCAAGATACCTTGTAGGAGCTTAGATAGATCAGGGAGTTGTGGCTCGAAATTCAGGTTGATGGTGTCAAACTCGATCGGGGGTATATCGAATAACAAGGAGAATGCCAAGGCTGTAAAGTCGAAGTCAGGTAGTATAAGCCATACAAACTCTGGATAGAGATCCTCTGTTTGAAGGATCCTAAACCATAGAGTCTCAATACCTTGTGTTGAAAGAGTTTTAGCATGATATTTTTGCTTCTGTCTTCTTAGTTCATGTATAAGCTTACTTAAGTCAAAGCTCATAGTACTCTCCAAGAATAGATTATTGTAAAAAAAGGCTTTTATTTAAGACCTAGATGCTGAAGAAGTTTGGGGTATAGTTTCATTATATCGTAGTTCTTTGCTTGTTTCAATGCCTTAGCTCTCATGTCATTGTAGATCTCCTGTTTGTTCTTATAGGTGTCGAGAGCCACTAGAATAGTCTCTGCAAAGGCATTAGTGTCATATAGGTGTAGTTCATACTCTATGCCTTCTCCAAAGCTAACATACTCTACTCTAGTGTATGGTACCTGGAATGAGAACTCTCTAGAGCTGAATTCAGTTAATGGCTCGTAGGCTATGTGGATTGTTGGTACTCCAAGAGCCATAGCCTCCAAGACAGGTAATCCAAAGCCTTCCGCAAGACTTGGGTGTACATAGTAGTCAAAAGCTGATATCAATGCTAGTACCTCGATCCTCTGACGTTTACCAAACATCTTATCTATAACCACGTTCTTGATACCAGCAAACAATGGTAATGCCTCATTTGTTGTCAGTATATAGAATTTTGCGTCCTTGTTCTTCTCCACAACCTGCCTTACAACATTAGCATACTCTCTTAGTCCCTTGCGTGGGTGTCCGCTTACTACAGATCCAAAGTAGACTCCTTTGCCTAGCTTCTCTTCAATGAATTTCCTAGCTTGTTTCTTGAACTTCAATGCGTCCTCGATCTCCTGGAAGTTCACTCCATGATAAACCATGTCTATTACATTGAGTCCTGATTGCTCTAGCATGGCTCTAGTGTAATTACTGTTTGCTACAAACTCTACTTCCCTGATCATCCAGGGCTTGATGTACCTCATTGGTAGTCTACCCTCTACTGTGGTGTATACGAATGATGGTAGATCGTAGAGTCTAGCGTCCCTGGAGAGTAGGATCCAGGGTCTAGCGATAAGTGGGTTCATTGTCATCACTATTATGACTGCATCACAGATCATCCTTAGTGAAGAGGCTGGAACCATGTAGTCTAGTAGTAATGGAGAATAGCCTTGTTTCTTAATAACGTATGCTACATCCCTAGCCACGTTCATGAGAGAAGTAGCCCTTGACGTTATGATTGCTATCCTCATTGTTGATCACCTCTAGTTCTCATACTCGATCTCTATATCAACAGCTCTAACACTTACCCTAACGTTCTTGAAGAAACCAACATTCCTCATAAGCTCCAGTAATGACTCAACAATATCTTCTTCACTAGGCTCATGGTCAAAGAAGTCGAAGAAGACAGCTGATCCAATGATGTATGTTACAACATAGATCTTCTTCCTGATCGTCTTGGAAGTCATTTCTTATCAGTCCTCGAAACTCATTTTCACTCCTTCAACAACTTTTTCTATGATCTTCTTCTTTACTGACTCTATGATCTCGTTCTCCATGTCTTCTAGATTGATCTCTATTGATGAACCCTTTACTCTTACAACTATAGTATCCGTCATCTCTATCTTTATGTTTGTGAAGATCTTGCTGGAAAGCTCCTCGGCAATCCTCCTAGCAAGAATTGATCTAAGAGAGTCTAACGTGAGGATCCTTAGTGTTGAAAGATTAATGGAGTTCTTGATCTCATCAACTAGCTTCTCGATAACCCGATCAACAATCTTATCCTCCTTTACACTCATACCGATCACCACAAGAGATACTATTGCTATAGTAGTATTTGTGTCTCCCTTATATAATATAATATGTATATATACAGTATACT
>QMZE01000022.1 GCA_003663025.1 Archaeoglobales archaeon | reverse complement strand
TTAGCTGCTTGAAGAACACTCGCTCCTTTATATAGCTCTTTGATGAATTTTCTCAAGAGTTCTGAGCAGATTTTTCTCTTGCGAATTCCTTCATTTAACTCTTCTAAGGTTAGCCACCTAACTCTCTTTTTCGGGTTTTCGTCCCATGTATTCGTTTTGAAATTTTGGTTAAAAATCTTTTGTCTGATACTCTAAATAGTCAGATGTCGTTTGTTATTATCTCCAAATTACACGCTTAATTTTCAGCAGAGTTTGATTTTCGCATGTTTTAAAATAAAATGCCACCAACAAAGTTATATTGTGATAATCACCACACTCTCTCAACATCCTTCAACGGAGATTATTAGGGAGCAAGACTTATGGCTTTTCTTATTGTTAAGATTGAATACTGCAAAATTAAAATACTCGTCGTTTTACCATCTGTATGAGTAGCGTTAAAGACTTGATTGTTCTTAAGGAGCCAAAGAGGGATAGAACTGGGATTGGAAGGTTTGTGTTCTCTGACAGGTATTCAGTCTTTGATTATGGGGTAATGCCAGATTTGATTGATGGTAAGGGAAAGGCTCTGTGCATGATTACGTCATACTTCTTTGAGAAACTTGAGGAATCTGGTATAAGAACACACTACCTTGGTTTGGTTGAGGATAATAAAATCAAGAGGATAGATGAAGTTGAGGAACCAAGTGAAGTTATGGAGGTGAAGCTCGTTAGGGTTCTAAAACCAAAAGGATACGACTACTCAATATTTAAGCTTGAGAGGTCAAACTTCTTAATTCCACTTGAGGTGATATACAGGAATTCGTTACCGGAGGGTAGTAGTGTATTTAGGAGGCTTGAGAGAGGGGAAATTTCACATAAGGACTTGGGTTTGGATCATTACCCCAAACCAAACGAAAAACTGGAAAAGCCAATAATAGATTTTAGCACGAAGCTTGAAGATAGGGATAGGTATTTGAAATGGGATGAGGCTAGGGAAATTGCGGGTTTGAGTGAAGATGAGTTTGATGAAATTCTGCATTTGACACTAAGAATAGATGAGATTATAACGAGGGAAGTTGAGAAGGCTGGTTTGAGCAATGAGGATGGAAAAATAGAGTTTGCATTTGATGAGAAGAGGGGTTTAATGGTTGTCGATGCTGTTGGGACTCCAGACGAATGTAGGTTCATGCTTGAAGGTTTACACATAAGTAAGGAGATTTTGAGGAGATACTACCGTAGGACGGATTGGTATAGGAGAATTGAGGAAGCTAAGGGAAATCCAAATTGGAGGGAAATGGCTGGAAAACCACCAAGGTTACCTAAAGATCTAATAAAGGCTGTTTCGGACATGTATAAGGCATGTTGCAATGAGATAACTGGAAAGAGATGGTTTGAAGTTGGAAGTTTGAGAGATGTTGTTAGGGAGTTGAGGGATCTTACCTCAAATTGATGACACGTGTTTTATTATCATTTCACTAATTCTCTTCTCAATATCCTTCGGTAGAGGTATTACACCAGAGAAATCTTCTTTTATTAGATAATGCAGAGCATACACAACTGTGGCAAAAGTTCTGTCCATAATCTCGATGGGTGTCCCGTTACCAATTGCCAGGTTAATTGGTTCACAGTCAGCGACGACATAGAAATATTTATCATTCTTGTAGTATTTTTTGATTAAACCGTATTCCTTAACTTTCCACCTTGGAGTCTCTATCTCCTTGAATGCACCCATGTTGCAAACTATGCAACCGTTCTTTATGAACTCAAAGTGTTCACCCCCAATGACCCTCTCACTCCCAGTGCATGTAACTACTATGTCTGCGATCTCCAGTGCTTTTGGTAAATCTAAAACCTCGTATCCCTCATAAACAGCCTCCATGGCTTTTATTGGATCGATTTCAACAACGACAATCCTACAAAAGTTCCTTAAAACGTAGGCACAACCCCTACCAACCCTACCAAATCCAACAATTGCAACAGTCTTACCAAGTAGGTTTAAGTTTAGTCTCAACAGACCATCCATCAATCCCATTCCAGTTCCATAAATATTTTCACCAACACCCTTTACGGTGGAGTCGTCGACAACAATTGCCTTCTTAACATTCCTCAGATAACTGACACCACTCCTCGTCAGCTCCACAACCCCCTTAACATCGTCTATACATCCCTTGGCAAGAGATTCCCTAACGAGAGTTGCAGCACAGTCCAAGTAGTAATCAGCTTCTATGGCCTTTGATACATCCAAAATCTCAATATTTAACCAACTTACCACTTCCTCCTTCGTTGTTCCAGGACTGAATGGAGTTACGAGGACTTCACAGTAACGTAAAAGCTCCCCAATCAACACAGCCGTCTTATACTCCAGTGGAAAAGCTATTGCAATTTTGCAACCCCTCAAATCATCACCAACCTCTTTGCATGCCAATTTTAACAAATTCATATTCTCGTAAACCCACTCCATCATCGAGCGGAGTTTTTGACAAATTTAATAAATTCTTCGACACAAATACCTTTTCAATCTTTTAATTCTTCAAGTCTTCTCCTTACAGCATCCTTCACAAACTCTGAAACTGATGTATATCCATACTTTCCAGAATTTACAATATCTTCGCACTTCTTATAGAGTTCCTCAGGAAGTCCAACTATCCTATTCCTTCTGGGCATAATCCATCTAAAACAAGTTTTAAATACTGGTTACAGTTAAAAATGATAGAAGATTTGGGGATGTTACATGGATATAGTTATTAAATATTCAATAAATTTCGGGGAATCTTGTTTTCCGTTTCTGACCTCAACAATTTTTGAAAGAATAGAATCTGATCCAAAGTTAGGTTTTTTATGCGTCTTTGTGAAGTAATAGACATTTCCAAGTCAAAAGGTTATTTATCCTTTAAATTAAAGGATGAAAACTCAAGAATACAATAGCATTATATTTAGTGAAAAGAGAAAGAATGTTTACGAACCAAGAGAGGGGGAAGAGCTAATTGTAATTGGTGAAGTCAAATATTTTAGAAAATCTGGCACACTTGGGCTAACCAATTGGAGAAGATGCTTACTACAGAAGACTTGAAGAGTTAAAACAGAAGCTTAAAAGGATTTGATAAAGCTTACAAGAAGCCTATACCCAAATTATCTAAAAAGATTATAGCAACATCTAAAGATGGTGCTACCTTAAAAGATGTTTTAAATCAAATTCATAAACGATTTCCAAATGTGGACGTATATGTTAAACACGCATCAGTTCAGGGTGAAGATGCTGTAGAAGAAATTTGTAGGGGAATAGAATTTTTTGATAAAGAATTGGAGTTGATGTAATAATTCTTATAAGAGTGTTGATGAATTTGAACCATTTAACGATGAAATGGTTGCAAGTAATTCAAATATAGGACATAAAAAGGATGTGACCATTGCAGATCTGGTGGCAGATTACAGTGTTATAACACCTACTGAAGCTGGAAGAATCGTTGTTCAAGATAAAGCCGAACTGTTACATGAACTTGATAAATTAGAAAACAACCTTAAAAGAGCTTTTAAGAAGTTTAAAGAAATAAAGGAACAGAAAAGAAAAATTGTAGAGATGGAAAGTAATAGAAGAAAAAGAAAAGATTGAAAGAGTGAAGACTGTTACAGAAGTAAAAAGACTAAGAACAATAATTATCTTGGTTACTTGTTATAGTGCTTCTATTCCTGTTGAGGTTATGAAGGATGCAGAATTTGAGGAAAAGCTAAAAGAAATTAGAGATGCTTGAAGAGTGTGAAATTAGGCTTAATTTAGGGCATGGAAAAGTTATCTTCATAGATGAAGAAGAAAAGAAAATGATTTATAGATAAAATTTAAACCTTTTAGTAAATCAATATGCTTTTGTAACCACCAACCTTTAAATTCATGTTTTTAGCAATTTAAGGAGTTGTTCCAATTAGTTTCTTTGACAGCTGAAATGGACATACTTGATTACAGTTGGGGGCACATCTTTAATAGTATATGGGAACATGATATTATTAAATTCCAAGTATAGATTAACACAGAAATTAAATTATTTTAAAAGTGCCATCACAATACTTTTTAATTTTGTGTCAGAATTAAAATTGAAACACCAAAACTTCTTAATATAAGTTAAAAGTGGACCGGTGGGGATTTGAACCCCAGGCCTTCGCCATGCCAAGGCGACGCTCTACCAGGCTGAGCTACCGGCCCTTTAAATAACAAAACTTGAGGTGTTATAAAGCTTTCGCTTCAAAGAAATCCTTAACTCTCTCAAAAACTTCACCTAGAACAACCCTTAAATCTTCCAAGCTTTTGTAAGGTCTGTTTGCAACAATCCTACCTGCCAATTTTTTTCCAATGTTTGGAATTGCTTCAAGTTGATGTAGCTTTGCATCGTTTGGATTCAAAATTGGAACAGCTGTTATTGATCTTCTCCCGTAATCTACAACCCTAGCATCCAAAATCGTATTCCTCTCATACTCTCCAACTACACCAACGAGTATGGGATAAGTTGCAATCTGCCTTGCAAACGTAACCTTCCCCCTCACAACCTCACACCTCAAATCTGTCAACCTCCTTCCAACTGGAAGTATCCTCTTCAGCATCTCCCTGTCAATCTCCCTCCTAACCTTCTCCTTAAAAACCTTGAAATACCTCTTGTGTCTCATCACATTCCTGTAACCAACCTTTTCCATCGGTGTCCCCTTAAAAACCTTAACCTGTCTTATGTTTATCCTCCTAACCCATAGATCCTCCTCCAAAAGTTCTCTTAAAAATGCGTAGTTCTTCTCAAAAGTCTCCTTAGTTTCACCTCTCAATCCAATTACAAAGTTCAATCCAGGTAGGAAGCAGGGGAGTCCATTGTATCCTATGCACCTGTATTCGTTTACAAGTTTCACAGCAAACTTGACCTCTTCTGGTGTTGCACAGAGGTTGTTCTTCCTAACAACCCTCTCATCCGCACTCTCAAGACCCATAGCTCCAACATTTCCAGGTGTCTGATAAGTTACAATTGTCTTAACAATCTCCCTACTCTCCTCGGGATACTCCGCAATGGTCTTTGGATTTACGTTATCCAAATGTAATGTTTTGATCTTTGGACACTCCCTCCATATAGCTCTGTGAAAATTCTTCATGAACTCTGGATTTGGCTTTGGAAATTCGTATCTGAAATCTGCCATGTATGTGAAGAAGTCTGTCTGATTTCCAATCCTAAAATACCTAACACCTTGATTGTAAAGTGCCTTTATTTCAGATATAACAGCCCTTGGATCCCTCATATCAAGTTTTTGAAATCTCTCAATGCAGAATGAGCATTTACCCCAGTAACAACCCTTGTAAGTTTCGATCTCACATATAACGTATGGAAAGTCTGGATGCTGTCTCACAACCTCAGCACCCAAGATTGCAAATTTGTTTATGCTCATGTCACCCTCAAATTTCTTGGAAAGAATCTTCAACAGATCCCTCTCAAATGGATGTTCAAGTATCGTGTATGAATTCAAAGAATCCTTCTCTATCTCAAGTGTTATTGGACCTAAAAGTATCTTCTCAACTTTCAATCCCGAAATTCTCATTAGATCCCTTAGAGACATTGGATTACCACCCAAATACTTACCTGGAACCGCTATACCTGCTATAATTATAACCAAATCAAAATTCTCAAGTTCAAACTCCCTACCCCTAATCTGATCTATCGTTAGGTATCTTGGTTTTATCTTTAAGTATCTGAGCATACCGTATATGTATCTTGGATAGGGTGATATGTATGGTGGGACACCCAGGCATGAAGGTTCGTCAACGTATCCATCTAGTATTGCAACCTTCACATTCCAAACTCGATGAAATGTTTAAAAGCTGAGTGTGAGCTTTGATATGGAGTTGAGGATAAGGAGGGCTAAAAAATTGGCTGAGAGTATAAAAGTTGAAGAGATTGAGGAGGATTTGAAAAAACTTGAGATGGTCATAGAGAAAACTTGGAGATACATGAGGGAGATTGGAGTTACGGAGATATGCAGGAGGTGCGCTGAGGAGACTGGAAGCTGTTGTAGGGATTGGGTTGAGGATGAGGTTGACGAGGTTATGATTGCGATGAACATCGTTATGGGTGTTGAGATACCAAAGAGGAGGTTGAGAGATGACCTATGCTACTTCTTGGGTGAGAATGGATGTGTGCTGAAGGTTAGGCCAAACCTATGTGTCAGCTATCTCTGTGAACTTATAACGAGGAAAATTGGGTATGAGAGAGAGAAGAAACTTCAGGAACTTATAGAGAGGGAGATAGAGATTTCATCAAAAGTTAGAGAGAAGTTTTTAAGGAAATTCTCCTGTTCTTTGGGACGAAGTTCCTTAAAATCTTACCGTTTCCCTTCCCACATCCAAGGAAAAAACCCCTCCACTTGACTATAACGTAACCCTTCAAATTGCATTCCAAATCTCTTCCACACATCCACAATCTGGCATCATCATCTTCAACTTCAAGAACGTTCCTCTTAGCAAATTTACCAACCAGAAAGCAACCTTCAATTGAAAGCCTCAATCCATCCCTCTCAAGTGTTCCAAAGTATATGCCTTCATGGTGTGTTGGAACTTTTAAATTACATGGTTTGAATGCGTAAATCCTACCCTTCCCCCTTTTCTCAAACTCCAAATCTAGACTGAGAAATTCATCCCTTGAAATTCCAAACTGTCTCTCAAGTATATCTGCAATCTCCTCCTTCATAGCAACTCAGTAGCTTCGACCTCAACACTCTCAACACCCTCAACACCCTGAATGCTCTCAATCAACCTGTCTCCAATCCCTCCCTCATCGGGCATGACAGCAACAATCAATAAAGCCTTCAATCCAAAGGCTATTGGCTGAATCTTACAATCCCTTATCTCAACATCTCTAGGTGCAACATCCCTTATCTTAAGGTAGAGATCCTCAAGATCTACATCTACATCACTGGGCATAACCCTAAGCTTCATGTAAACCAAACCCATAAAACCACCTCACGGACCCTCAAATCCACATTTTGGGCATACGTATGGATTTGAAAGTCTCCTACACCTCTTACACCTGTATATCGTCTCACCACATATTGGACATGGAAACGCTACGTAGGTTGCCCCTATCAGGTTTGAGTTACATGTAACACACCTCATGCGATGAGGTTGCCGATTGGTATTTAAATTTTATAATCGAGGATTGGGGATGAGGTGTAGGTGTGGGAGGAGGGCTGTGTTTCACTCGAAGGTTTACAAGGTTACCCTATGTGATGAGTGCTATCCAAATTTTTACGTTGAAATTGTTGGTAGGAGTGTAAAGCGTTATAAAATTTTGAGGAGATCTGAAAGGATTTTAGCCTGTGTTTCGGGTGGTAAGGATAGTTGTGCCATGGCTTACGCTTTAAAGAGACTTGAATACAAATTTGAACTCTTCCACATAGACCTTGGAATTGGTAGATATTCAAGGGAGTGTTTGAGATCTGTTGAAGAGCTTTCCGAATTTCTGGATGTCAACTTGAATGTTGTAAGGCTTGAAGATTACGGCTTTACAATAGAGGATGTTGATAGGAGGAAGGTCTGTTCAGCGTGTGGAACTGCAAAGAGGTATCTGATGAACGTTTTTGCAAGACTCAATGGGTTTGATGTTGTTGCAACCGCACACACGTGTGAAGATATCATAAACTTCTTTATAAAGAACATGCTCAGTGGAAACGTCGAATACATATCAAAGCTAAAACCAAGGATAGATTCGTTTGACAAGCTCGTTGCAAAGTCAAAGCCACTGTTTGATAGGACTGAGAAGGAAAATGCAACTTTGGTCTTAACGTTGAATTTACCTTTCACATCAATTGAATGCCCTCATGCACCTCATGACGTTTGGAAGGAGATAATTTACGATGTTGAGCTTAGAAAGAAGGGTTTTAAGCAAAACTTCGTTAGGAGTATAGCAAAGCTTGCCAATTTTATCAGATTGGATTGGAATCTTGGGCATTGCAAGATCTGTGGAGAGGTTTCAAATTCTGAAGTTTGCTCCTTCTGCAAGTTGAGGTTAAGATACGGTAAGGGTTAAGAGTTGCAAGTTCACATTTGTTCGATGGAGTGCGAGTTGTGCGGTGGTGATGCCAAAGGTCTCTGCCCACGCTGCTACCGATACGTCTGCGAGAAATGCATCGATCCAGTCACACTATACTGCTTGGACTGCAAGAGGGTGAAGGATGAGATTGAGAGGGATTTGGAGAGGTATCTTGATAGGGTTGAGAAGAAGATTGAATTCATGGAGAGGAGTAGGTGCTACGGATGCATACTATACAGGGATGAACTCATGAGTTCCCTGAGGAGGGTTAGGGAGTTGAAGAGTATGTCAAAGCTTGACATGTATGAGAACGTTTATGAGAGGGCTTGTGAGTTGGAGGAGAGGTTGAAGAGTTTGGCTGTTGATTATCTCGTTAGATTGAAGATGGGGAAGTTATGATAGTTCAGTTTGTTATCAAGTTCATTCCATCTGAATCCAAATACCTATGGATGTATTCTGGAGCATACGTAAGAGGATTTCTATACTGGGTTTTGAGGAGGATAAACAGGATTTTTGCCGAAGAGTTACATAGAAGTAAGGGCTTGGCACCCTTTGCAACTTCACCAGTATTTAAAGGTGAAGACTATTCAATTGAAAAGCTCGTTGAAGGTGAAAGATACTCCTTTACAATTTCCGTTTTTGTTGAGGAGATTGGAGAAGCCTTGAAAGATTATTTGATGTGTATCGATAAGATAACATTTGCAGGAATGCAAAACGAACTTTGCAGTGTGGATGTGAGATACGTTGAAGATTTTGGGGATGAGGTTGTCAGGAAATTTGGAGTTAAATTTTTGACACCGTGTTACTTCAGAATTCCAAATTTGCACTACAGATTTGTCCCACTACCACTCCCACAACTCCTGTTTAGGAGTTTGGCAAGGATGTATGAAGCTTACGTCTCAAGACTGCCAAGGAGTTACAGGGAGTGGCTCGACAGTTGGGGAATTGCTGTTTCAAGTTGTAAAATTAGGACTGAGAGGATTACTCTGAAGAAGGGTATGTGGTCGGTTGGATTTGTTGGGGAGGTTGGATTTTCAATTCCAGACGACACATACAACGAGGAATTTTCAAGGATCACTTCAAAACTCCTGAGGTTTGGTGAGTATTCAAATGTTGGTGGTGGTAGGACTTCGGGTTTGGGGGTGATTAGGAGGTTATGAGGGCTGCAGTCCTTCAGGTTTTGGGAGATCCAAGGAGTTACAAGGTTGTCAGATACATTATAGATGGTTCAGTTTATGAGGATAGGTTTTCAGCATTTGCAATTGGGAGATGGTTGAGGGAGAATGGTAGGAGTGTGAGGACAATATTTTTGGCACCTGAAAGCCTTGTCACGAGGATCGAGGATGGAATTCAGATGTTGAGGGACAGGGATGAGTTTGAGAGGAGGATGGTTGAGATTTTGGGTGAAGCTGAAGTCATCGTTATTCCATCTGTTGGAGTTTACTTTGGTAAATATACGGTTCAATTTAAAGGTTCAATAGAGAACACGATAGTTTACATATTTAAGGAGCTGTTGAAGCTAAATGTTGATGAGATATACGCTGACGTTTCAACTGGACAGAACATATACACTGCAAGCATGATTGAAGCTTTGAGGAAGTTTGCAACTTACAGTAAGCTCAGATCCATATTGCAAGGTGGGAAGGGGATTTCTTTGAAGTTGACATACATACCACCAGTCGATGGAGAGGTTAAAGTTGAGATTTACGATCTCGATGTAAAGGCATTCTTCAGCCTACCCAAGTTTAACCTTAGATTTCTACGTGGAAGGAAATTCTTTGACGAACTTTCAAGGATTATGAAAACTCTCAGGATGGCATTCAATGCTATAAAATACAACGTTCCACTCGTCTTTTACCATCCCAACATCTTGAACTTGGATATAGACGTTGAGAGGATTGTAAATAACTTGCTGGAGATAGTTGAGGAGATTGAGGAGAGGGTAGTTATGGATAACTTAACGGTAATTAGAAACGTTTTGAGATGTGACGACATCGTAAATACTTTCTTTGCAATTTCCATTTTATATAGCATCGTTGAATTCTGGAGGGAGAAGATTTCTGGAAGATCTCCAGATTTGGATGAGATACTGAGGACTTTCAAAGAAATATACAAAAACTTGGGATTGGATGTTAATTCGAGGTTTTTGGAGAGGGATTTTGAATACATAAGGGAGAAATCGAAGGATTTTGAAGGTGAGATTTTGCTATTGGAACTCTTGGGTTGTAAGGAGTCGAGAGATAGAAAGAGAAACTTCTTTGCACACAGTGGATTTTTGAGTGAGATTACGAAGGTTAAGAAAAGGGAGAAGATAACTTTGGAATACGATTTTGAATCTATGAGGAGGAGGGGGATTGACGTTTGTAAGTGGTTGCTAAATCCCTGATCAGATCTTTATGAGGTGAACTGTTAAATCTGGACGATGCATCTCCCACGTTATGAATTTCTTAAGGCTCTCGGGAGCATCAACCTTTCCTTCATATATCGATTTTACATCGTATTCTATGAGATTCTTCATGAAGTTTGATGTTCCAACCACCTCCTCAGCTATGACGTGGTAGAAATCTTTGACACCAACCTCCAATCCAGCCTTGTATAACCCAACTCCCATAGTCTTCCTACCACCAGCAACGGACACAACAACCTCTCCATTCTTCATCTCTTCTCTAATAACATCCTTGGCAATTCTAACAAATTCATCGTGGTCTCTCTGAGATTTTATATCCTCGAAGGGAAGTTCAACCCTCTCCAACTCTACACCATCGTAGTTCCACC
>QMZE01000021.1 GCA_003663025.1 Archaeoglobales archaeon | reverse complement strand
TTTCTAAAACATCGCTGCAAGAGCAGTACATACCTCGCGGAGTCAAGCGTTTCAAGGATGTGATCACTGGGACGGTTGAGGAGCTTTAACTTCCTCCTTCCTTTCCTCTTTAACTTCTTCTTTCACTTCCTCTTTAGGCTTCTCGGTTAAAAGCTCCACAACCGCCTCTTTCAGAACCGGAATCAGCGCTTCCTTTTCCTCGTTGCTGATCAATCCTTTTATAGTAAGGCTGTTCAGCTTATCCATCACGTCTAAAATGTTCTCCAACTTCTTTACGTCTATCGCCATGCTCTTCACCCTAATATCCATTTAGGTTGATAAACTATATATTTTATTCCCTCCAGTTCGCACAACCTCCTCACATCCGGATCATCGCGGGTGGTTAAAAGGATCAGCTCAACGGGGTATGAATGGAATTCTGAAAATTCTGGGGTTTGGTAAAATAACTCCTTGTACAATTTTAACTGTCCGACAGCGGAAGGCGTCGGTTTCAGCTTCGCTTCAACCAGATGAACCTTACCGCCTTCCACGAAGATCGCATCCACCCAGCGAAGCGTGACCTTGTATATGCTCGCGAGATCTTTCTTCGGCAAAGGGCCCAATCTCACGCGGCGCCACTGCAGCGCCGTAGGATGCTGGGTCATAAGCCATTCAGTTACGAACTTTGCCTCTCTTTGCCTTCCCACGATCAACACCCTTCTTTTCCTTCTCCTCGCGCTCAAGCCGCTTGGCGAATGCAAGCATCTTAAAACGCCAGTGATCGTAGTACGGTCCTTTCTTTTCCTTCATCTGCTTAACGTTATTGAGAATTGTTTTGAATCCGCACTCGTAGCAAATGCCGCGTTTCGACAGCTTGGATTTGAGCTTTCGTTTACCACAGCGCTTACACACCCCGTACTTACTGGGGGGCTTCCCATGTCCGGACATGATAGTAATTATTAACAGGTGTATATATAAGGATATGTTTTTACTTGAAAATGGTAAATAAGCGAAAGATTTTTATACCCTTACGGGCAATAAAATAATAGCGATTGATTGCGGTGGATCCCCATGGTAGAAACAAAATCCGTATCCGAAGCCGTAGAGGCATGGAAGGAGGCAATTACCCGCGTTCCTGCGGCTTACAAAAAGGGTATTCAGCGAACCACCGGATTCGTTGAGAAGGCAGCGGCAGCCGAAGACGTGTGGATTCAGCGAATACAGGAAGCTGCTGCGCGCAGAGCGAGAGAGGCGGGATTGAGGAAAATAACCGATGATCAATGGAAGAAAGCGGCGCTCGAAAAAGGTGCCGCGAGAATAGGAGGCGGAATGCAGGCGAGCGTCGAGAGATTCAACCGCGGAATAAGCGAGGTAATTTCGGTGCTGCAGGGAGTTACTTTGCCGCCTAGAACTGCGGATCCGATACAGAACGTTGAGCGCGTTAAAGCGATCGTGCAGGCGATGGTCGAGCACTTCAGGAAGTAAAGCCGACTGCTCGGTTTTGCTTTTTCCCTGTTTTTGAACGCGGTGGTGGCAGATGGTAGAATGGAATTGGGAATATATAACTAAGGAGGAAACTCAGTCGAGCGATTCGCAAACGTACATAAAAGAACTGCCAAAATCAGGAGTGATCAGCACCTTGAATATTAAATTCGAGGCGACGAACGGATCTTCCGGTAATAAAGACAGCTACATTCAGGACGTTGTGAGCAAGATCGAAGTGATAGCGAACGGCACGGAAGTGCTGTTTTCCGCAACACCGCGCGAGATAATAAGATTGAACTGGCTTAAGCGCGGGAAATACCCCGAGGGCAAAATGACGGAAGAACCCGATGCGACACAGTACCAACACTTTTACATCGACTTCGGAAGGTTTGAGGGCGACGAAGGATACGGTCTGGATTTAAGCAAGTACAACACCGTTGATGTGAGGATAACATACAACCTCGCAGCGGTAAACGCAGTCGGTGCAAGCGGATTTGTGAGCGGTTCCGCGAAGATAACCATAATGGCGCTCCGCAGCAAACCCGGAACCGGTCCTGCGGTGCGCGGTCTGATAACGACGAAAGAAATAAAGACGTTCACTACGGCGGCGAGCGGAGAGGAAGTGGTTGAACTGCCGATAGGAAGGCGCTACGTTGGTTTGATGGTTTACTGCCGCGAAGACGCGGTAGCGGACGGCACGGACATTACGAGAGTAAAGGTAGACATGGACAAGGGTACGAGAATATACTGCGATCTCGACTGGGACCACTTGAAAGCATGGAACACGGACATGTTCAAGGTAGACCCGACCGTGCACATGGTAGCGTACAAGAGCGACACCGACACGATAGATACAGAAGTCGGAGAGGTGAAGGGCTACTCGATAAAGGTTCTTACGGACGTTGATCTAACAAATGACACCTTTACCGTGATCAACGTCGACACGATCAGCGGAGACAGATTGACCGTGAACATGAGCACCGTAGACGTAACTTCCGGAGCGGAAGATATAACCGCGAACACGACGGACGACGAGCTCTACGTAACGGTTCACGGCAACGGAGTAGGAAACGCGGTGTACGTGCCGTTTGCGCTGAAAGAGGACTTGAGCGACGCGCTGGATTCTTCGAGGTACAGCGAGATCGACGTTGTGCTAACGCAGGGCGGAGCCGGAGGAACGTGCGGTGTGGTGCTGCAGGAAATCCTGACCTAAAATTTTCCATTTTTATTTCTTCTTTCACATAGTTCATTTAGTGGTAGGTATGGTTCACAAGAAGATTCTGGAAGCAGCCAGCGTGAGGCCTTCCGGAACCGCTGTTGGGCAGGCGCTTAAGATTCCCGACGGTGTTAAAACGCTCCTGCTCACGTGCAAGTTAACATACCACGCATCCGCGAGCCGCGGAGCGGAAGTTAAGATCTATACCAATCCAACAGGCGAGAGCTGGGATACCGATCCTTACGCGAGCTTCTTGATGCCGTTTTCCGCCGGGGCTACGAAGCAGAAAACGGTTTTGGTAGATGTCGAAGGATTGGAGTTTATCCGGGCGGATGTGGAGAATTTAGATTCATCCTATCCGATCAGTAACGTTAAAATAATCGTGGTGAGTGAGCGCGATGTTTTCAGTCAGTAGGGTTGTTGTGAACAGACAGATGGGAATCGGAGGCATAGTAGTAGAGGAATTAGACGAGAACGGCAACGTGATTAATACCTACTCGGTAACCTTCAACATAAACGAAAGTGTGGAAGCGATAAAGGACAGAATAAAAAACAAGATCTTGGAAGATAGAGAGAATAAAAAAGTGAACGAGGAATATTACAACAAGTTGAAGGTTATCGAGGAGATGCTCAATGATGAGATACGCTGAATACTTAAGGCCTTCTAGAATTCCGATGCGGTTACCGGTTGCTGCCAGGGAAAGGGGATTGGTTCTTTATCTTCCGATGGTAAGCCCTCACGGGAATATTCTACAAGATTTTTCAGGTTACGGAAATCACGGCACGATTCACGGCGCAAAATGGGTCGAAGGCAAATTCGGCAAGGCTTTGAGCTTTGATGGGGTGGATGATTATGTGGAGGTGGCTGATTCGGCGAGTCTAAGGATAACAGATAAACTAACAATTCTTGGATGGGTTTACATGAAAGCTTATCCATATGCTGATTATGCAAGACTTGTAGATAAAGGGAGAATGTATGAACTTGCAATTAAAGCAGATACAGGTATGCTTAGTTTTGCATTAAACAATGATGTTGGTTGGACTTGGAGAGAGAGCGATGATGTAGTTCCTTTAAATAAATGGACACAGATAGGATTAACATACGATTCAGATACTGGAATCGTGAGATTATTCATGAATGGCAAGGAGGTGCATACATTTAGTGAAAGCGGAACAATAACACCAGATAACTACATTCTAACTTTAGGTTGTTTTTATGATAGAACTCGGATTGTTTTCCACGGCCTCATCGACGAAGTCCGCATCTACAACAGGGCTTTGAGCGAGGAGGAGATAAGAGATCTATATTTAGGCCTACAATACTTGGTGAGAGGTTGATGAACGCGCGGCAGTACATATTTCACGTGGCCAAACCTATGCTGATCAACACGATGCACTTCATTCGCTACGGCATAGGGGATTTATTAGCGGAAAAGAGACAGGGAAAGTTCAAGGGCGAGATCACGAGAATTTTGTGGCAGGAGATAACCGCGTTTATCGAGCAGGACAGCATAGGAAAGGACGAGTATCACAGACGCACACTCAACGACGTTAAAGAGATCCTGATAGGCCTGTTGGACGAAGATTTGGGATACGGAAGAGATGTTTTGGCGAGGTTGATAAATTTTATGGTCAAGCGCGGAACGTGGGACGAGATCAAGGCGATAGCGAAAAGAACGGTGAAAGAGGAATGATGGAGGTAACGATAGATCACGTGAGCATCACGGGCGACGTGATAATTGTTACTTTTAGTGTTTACCGTGTTGAAAAGGATTTCCGGAAGTTGATAGGCCAATACAAGTATCAGGGACCGTTCGGTGAAGACGCGGACGTGCGGGAAATAGCAAATATAATTGTCGAGAAGGCGCGCAAGCACTACGAGGAGTTCAGAGAAGCTACGGACCTGCAGATAAAACTGATTAAAGAGGTTTCATCTATATTAAAATCATGTTCTATGTCTACGAGATCACGACGCCGGCAGGCACACCGGCATCGAATCCGAAGGAGACGATCGCAAAGCTCGTAAGGGGAGTGATCCATCGCGTCGAAATTCGGTTCCCGCCCGGACCCGCGGGACTGCTGCACGTTCAGATCTGGAGAGGCGGTCATCAGATTTACCCGAGCGTTACCGGGCAGAGCTTCGCGAGCGATGACGAGACGATCGCGTTCGACGATTTCTACGAGCTATACCATCATCCAACGTATTTGCGGATTTTGACGTGGAACGAGGACGAATACTACCCACACACGGTCCGCGTGAGAATAGGGGTTCTGCCGAAATATGTCGTGGATCCAAGGTTGATGTTCGAGGATTTAAGAAACAAGCTCACAATATTATTACGGAGAATAGGGGCGATCTGAATGGCGATAGGAGCGCCGGATTGGTACAGGACGAGCAAGGTATCGGTAAGCACGCTCATGAGCGGAATCGGAAGGTGGTACTACACTTTTTCTATCGATGTGGATCCGGAAACATCCGGAACCGTGTCGCTCTGGACCGTTCCGAGCGGGTACAGATTGTACCTCACGCTGCTGAACGTTTCGTGCGACGCGAGCGTTGTTCAGTACGTTGCATTGTTGAGAGATTCTTACATATTCGCGCAAACGTACTTCGACTCGCAGGGCCACATACAGTTTTATTTTCCGGCAAATGCGGGAGAAACGATAAAGATCATGCTCACGAACTACGATTCCGCGGTAAGAAATTTTGTTGGTGGTCTGTATGGCTACACAGAAAAAATATGATGGGAAGGGAGTTTTGTGTGTGGGAAACGAGTTCAAAGTAATGGAGATAAAATTCGACGAGGTAAAGAAGGTGGAGCGCCGTGGCTGAGTACCTGAAAAGAAAGATAGTATCGGATTGGGTGAGTGCAAGCGGTTCGATAGCGGCGGGAGATAACGATTCGGGATTTTCGGTGAGTTTGGATACGGAAGGCAGGAAGCTCGTGCACTGGCACGTTGTATTAGGCGGAGCGGGCGAGGCGGTGCTGCAGGTGAGCAGCGACGGTTCGACGTGGTACGACACTCCGAACGCGGTATCGCTGAGCGCTGCGGGAGAGTGGGACGATTGGGATTTCGTCGGGTTCCGGTACGTTCGCGTGCGCGTGCCGACGACGGGAATCGACGTTACGATTTTATTATCGGCGAAGATGTAGGGTCGGTGATGGTATGGGATTGATAAAGAGGTGGCAGGTTGAGCGGAGCAACACGCTGGAATTAGTGAACGGTTTGGTTGAGGTTAAGGACGGGGCAATAACACCGGAGAAACTTTCAAGCGATATTATTAAAACTCTGCAGGCATCGAACACACAGTTAATATCGAGTGATACTTTTTCGACGGTTGTGAGTTTGACGGTGGAAGCAAATTATTATAAACGCTTATACATGGTTATCTTCGCTGTGATGCCGCCGGGTTACGGTGGCCCGGCCGCGCCGAGTATAGATTCGATGGTGGTAGCCAATCTGTACAAAGATACAACCTTTCTTGCAGTTACCAAGGCGTGGAATCAATCTCACGACACTTACGCTTTCTTCAGCGGCCAAACGTACATTCATTTGGAATCCGACACGCAGAACGGGCACACGTTTAAAATAAATGTTGCCGTAGCGCCGAACGGTAAGGAAGCGAAGGTTAAGGGTGAAATTAAAGTTGTTGGTATATAAACGCGGTGCGGGTACCATGGACGGCAGCACCCTAACGATAATCGCGGTGCTGGTGAGCAGCAATGCGGTTCTTTACTATAAAATAGCGAGATTGGAGGAGGCGGTTAAGTTTTTAAAGTGGGAAATAGAAAGGTTAAACAGGAAAAGGTGTGGGAAATGAGGAAGCCGATGTACAAGAGTTTGGGATGCATGTCCGGAATAGCGCTGATCGCGGCGGGATTGCTGAAAGCGGTGTATCAGGGATACGTAACGCCGTACGAATTAGAGCTAATTCTAATAGGATTGGGATTTCTGGGAGTGAGGCGCGCGATAAAGTAGTTTTGCACGGTAAAACGGAGTTTCCTATACACTGCAGTGTACAGGAAAAGGGAGTTTACCATACATTAGAGTGTATAAGATTCATTGTTCTCCCCCAGCCTCCGCGGCGTGGTGGCACGGAGTTGGCTTCCCCGTGCTCTTTCTTCTACCGACCTGCTGTCCGCCAAACAGCAGGTTCGAGGGAGACCGCCGCGGATTTTTTCGCCTTGTGCACCGTGGTGCACTTAGGCGGGCTGTTTGGGGATTTATGCGACCGTTCTTCCGAACTCACACGTCTGCTTAATATACCACTTCCAATCCATGATAAAAAATGTAAAAAAAGGGAAATTAAAGCTCGAGGTGGATCTCCTGGAATGCGATTCGATGCTTGTCTTCAAGCAGGTCTTTGATTTCTTCCACCATCTCGTTTATTTCACCGATAGTTGTGTAAGGGTCCAACTCAATTACGATCCTAGCCATGGTTCTCATCACCCTGCAATACTTTCTGAATTGCGGATGCCAATTTGTTGGCGTCGTTCGGCAGCAATGCCAAGCGCTGCTTTCCCTTGTCGATGCTGATGAGCTGCGTGCCGTCCACGCTTCCTCTTAGTAAGTTGATGCGGACCATCGCGCCGGTTTGGGTGTAGAAACCCAAACCGCGGACGAACTTCCATTCCTGCTTGACGCGCTTCGGCTTTTCCTGCGGTGCTTTGCCGAATTGGTCAAGGGGGATGAATTCCTCGGTCATGGAAATCGCCTAGATTATGTTGTAGTTGTAGTTGATGCGGATTTTCCCGTCCTTGGTGCGCTGGATCATGTTAAATTCCTCGAGCAACTGCTTGTATTTCTTAACCGTCCTTGGATCGGCGCCGAGGTGTGCTTTTATTAGGGTTTCGAGGCGTTGCTCTGAAATCACCGATACTTTGCGCTGCTTCAACACGCCCAGGAAGGCTGCAAGGAGGTCAAAGCTTCTTGCTCCCATGCACTCACCCAAATATACATACACACAAAAGTATTTAAAGGTTTCGGTCGGTTGCGTTGCTTTCTTCCTGCGAATATCTGATAACGCAGGGATAGGCGTTTTTTACCTTCGTGAGGCGGTCCATTATTATCGGAAGTTTTACCTTCGGAGCGTCGCGCGCCGATCGGGTACACTTCGCGCAGTTCGGGTACCAGTCGTTGGTTTCCCTGCGCACCACGATAAAGGCCTGAGCACCGTTCTCTATTTCCTTGCCGCAGACCGCGCAGCTCACTGGGGCGCTTATCACGGCGTTCCACTTACTGCCGTCATAAAACAATTCGAGTTTTGGCCTGCTCAAGGTTCTTCACCTTTTCACGATATTTATTGAGCTCCTTAAGGGCTCGTTCGAGCTCGCCGGCTAAGCGATCCCTGTCGCGTTGGACCTCGTCGAGCATGGATGCGAGGTTAAGGTTCTGCTCCTTCAGCGCTGTAAGTTCGTCCTTTTCCTTGGCAGTTGCTAGTTCGAGCTTCAGCTTTAGGCTGGTTTCCAGCAAGTGGCTTAAGTTAATGTTCTGCGCCTTTGCCATGCTTAGCAGCTCGGGGTCGAGGCAAACGGTAGTTACGACCTTCACGCTCACCACCTGTTGGGTTATTTATTTATTTAATTATTTAAATAATAAGGTTTAAATAATTAACGGCCGGGAAAGTTAGAAGATTGTATATAGGCGAAATTATTTAAATAATTATTTAAATAATTTTGCCTATATAGAACTCTCTCCTCTCTCTCCTCTCTCTCCAATTAATAACGATATATATATAAATAAATATGAAAAAGAAAATCGCTTCGCGATAAGGGGATTTGGACAAGCCAAATCCCCTTCGGCCACCCACCAACCCCCGCCCGCGCCAAATTATCGGTGAAGGAAAGGGGCGCGCGGTTCGGCTTTTTAAGCGTTACTGCTAACTAATTAGCATGCAGAAGCGCTTTTTGCGACCGCTGTGCGAGCGCAGGGCTGCGGCGATTTTCGAGGAAGCGTTACAGGCGCTCGGGTATCCGCGCAGCGAGGAAGGGATAGAGGAAGTGCGGAAGTGGTGCGAAGATCAATTCAAGGCATACAATCACGTTGAGCAGGAACTCATGCGGGAAACGCTCAGCCGCTTGATCAGGAACTACAAAGCGGAACTGAAGGACTACTTTATGGTGTATAGGTAGCGCTTATTCTTCTCACACACATATATTTTGCTAAGTATATACTCGAATATATACACTCACACACAGAAAAGTATTTAAATACCTACCGCTATTATAATAAACATGCACGCACACACACGATTGGAACTTAAGTGGTTTAGTAAGATAAGGATGAACAGGGACTTCTTAGACGAGGCGGTGGAGAGAGCGAGCAGGAAGGACGAAGTCAAGGTAAATTGGATCTGGAAGGACGTGAAATGGACGGACATCAAGGGAACGAGGAAACTTATTCTCGCAGAGGTCGAGAACGGCAGCAAGCAATGTTACCTTGTTGCTTTGTCGCCAAAACTGCGAAGGATGTGGTGTGATTGTCCGGACTTTCAGTATCGCTGCAGCAACCACAGTAAAGTGTTTTTCCCGTGTAAGCACATTTGGGCGGTTATTGCAGCGCTTAACCGCCAAGCGTGATTTTGTTTTGCGTTTTTTATCCCCCGCAACCGCAGGACCATGCGGGCGGGGGGAGGTGGAAGGAAAGATGAAGAAAGAAGAAATAAAAGAAATAAATGAGGCGTGGTGCAAAGTAATCGAAGACTGTTTGTCGCAGTTTGGTTTCGAAAAACATCTTGAAGTGTTCAAGAAAATGAGTAGTGATAACAGAGACGTTGTTGTTTGGTTAGTAGTGTGTCACGTATCAAGAGAAATAGCAGAATATACTGCAAAATGGCTCAGAGTTTAACCTTACAACCAAGCGTGATTTTGTTTTTTTCCTTTTTTACCTAAAATCTTGCTCGCAACTTTTCAAGCCACCCCGTCCAACCAGCCCGGCGCCCCCGCTAAATCGAGCATAACTTCCGTTATGCTCGATTTAGCGTTCGTGGCGGAGCGCGGCGCGGCGCGGCGGAGCGAGCGCCCCCCACCCGGATTAATAACTCCCTCTATCCTCCTCCCGCCGCGTGCTGTCGGGGACTCACGCCCCGACAGCCCATGCACGCTTGCGCGTGCGCGGGAAAAGGGCGGCGGCGCGGGCAGAGGCGGATGAACCGGGAGGCAGGGGAAAGCGAGGGAAAGGCAAGGGAAAGGCGGGTTAGCGGAATTAATGCAAAGGCACAGGCATAAGCATAGGCAAAGGCAGAGAGCATAAAAAATCGTTAACGACTTCCTCATTATCGGCGAAACATTTAAACAATCGCCGCAATATTACTTCATGGTAGTTTACGAGATCACCGCATACTATCCTCGCTACGGCGACCCGCACGCGAAGTTCCCCGACGAGTACGATTCCGCATCGTGGCGCGGCGAAGATCTCGAGGGGCTCAAAAGGCTCGCATGGGACTGGATAGAGGATAGAGCAAGATACTACGGAACGTCGCCGTATCTGGGAACTATCACGGAAAAGGAAGTAAAAGAACCCGCCAAACCGCCGCCCCCGAAGGAAGTGCCCGTCGAACGGATGCCGCGCGTAATTCACGAGCGCGCCGAAATCACGGTCAGGGTGCGCGATTCCGTAACTCGCGAGCCGATACCCGCCGCAACCGTGCGGTTCGGCGGCGTGGAAAAGATTACGGATTTAACCGGAGAAACCGATTACTTTTACGTCGATCCGTACGCTTGTTATCCGGTTACGATATCCGCACCGTTCTACCGCACCCTGGAAACGCTCACCGATGTACCCGAGCCGAAACCGTACACGTTCACGTACTACCTCGAACCCAAGTTTGGTGAAGAATTATCGGAAGATGAACGCCGCGAAGTAGATAGCGTGTGGGAAAAGGTACTCGCGGGGCTCGGTATAGTGTGGGAGCAGGTAGATGAAGAACTCAAGGAACTGCTCCGCGGTTTCGTAACGGGTGTTGACTACGTAAAAGAGCATTGGCCAATGCTCCTTGCGTGGGCAATAGAAACAGCGTTAACGTGGACTGCGCTTGAAAGCGGCGCGGCGCTGCTGGCATCGAAAGCCAGGCACGTAAAAAAGGTAGTTGATTTCCTCAAGGGGGAGAAGCAGTACATACCCAGATTAACCCC
>QMZE01000020.1 GCA_003663025.1 Archaeoglobales archaeon | reverse complement strand
AATTTAATTGATGCTAAAGAATAAATTTTCAATTTTATTCAATTGATTTGATAGAATTATTAAATTTTTAAATAATCATTTTTTATAAATCTCAAGTAGAAATTCCATCTATTTTTTGTCAGGAGATGGAACTCAAATGGTGTGTCAAAGAACTTTTCAAATAATATATCATATACTTTTAACTTCTTTTCCCTGATCTTAAACTCATCAGAGACTATGGCTAAATCTATATCACTGAGTCCTGGAGAATAATTACCTTTAACAACAGATCCAAAAACGTAAACTTCGAAATCTGAAAGGTAACTTCTCAAAATTCTCTTAATTTCCATAGCATATTTCTTAAAATTTACGAAGTATTCTGATCTTTCCATAATATCTTTTTCAACTCATCTAAAGCTTTAAAAGCTTCCTCCACCTCTTCCTTAAAAAATTCTTCAAAATAATATCTTGAAGTTATGTATGCTCTTTCAAGATTTCTCAAAACAACTTTATACTTGTTTATAAATTCTTTAATTCCTTCAACATCTATTTCGCTTAAAAGTTTTCTCAGACTGTGTGTTCTCTCAAAATATCCTTTCAGGTCCAATAACTTTGCTTTTATCATCAACTGGCAAGCCTGCTCTATGTGGAACATTGCCAAGTCATAGTCTCCGTTCTTAAAGTTGAATTCAGCATTCCTCTTGAACTTCTTAGCTCTTTCAAGGTACATCTTAATTTCTTCTTTCATCTGTTCTGTTTCGTTTAGTGGAGATAAAAGATTTTACATTATCTCATGAAGAGAAGAGATGTGGTTGCCCGTGCTTTATCTTTCGGTAACTAGATTGGTAACTTGCCCGTGCTTTCCCCTTCAGCCACCTCATCTCTATCGGTGGCTCATCGGGAGCTACATTCCTGCACACCGCAGGACACGAGGGAGGTGCTGTCATCGGCAATGCTCGATGGCTTCAATATTCCTAACGTAAGCGAGAAATATAAGCGTTGTGTCTTCATAATTTCCAAAATAACTCGAGTACTCGAGTGTGTTTAATATTCCACTTTCTTTATTCTAACTCTCAACAGAATTCTCAGGGCGTAGCATGCAACTCTGATAATTAGCCTTGTTACAGCCGTTTCAATCAGAGAAGGATTCTATCTCAGAACCAGTTAAAGCTCCGAAGAATCCCTCACAAAACCCTCTACGCTTATTATCGAAGATTCCTAATTCTTGCTCCGTAACCTCTCTCTCTGTTTTTTCTTTAACGATTGGATGACCTTACGACGGTATTCAGAACTCTCCTTGTAAGCTGCGTCGGCGTAGAAAAATCCCTTACCTTCAGGTAGTCTTTCAATCGCTTTGCTTTCGTAGGTCGTTATGGACACTGCTACAGGAGTGTTCTGCTATACCACATTATTGCTTGTATCTCTATCCTATCCCCATTCGTGAAGACAGTTGAATCTGCTTTCTGAGTATTTGATTTTATGAAGCTCTCTTAAAATTACATTGACTATCTCCTCCATGAGCATGCTTCTTCTCCCAGAATGTGTGGTCGATCCTTATTCCAAGTAATTGCTTGACCCTGACCTCTGCAGCCCTTAGTCCCTCGAACTCCTTTACAATCAAATTTATTATCTTTTTTATGTCGTACTTTCTTGGTTTCGGAACATTCATCGATTCGATGTTTATGCTGATGGAGTCGAAGATTGTTTGAGTTCTATATCGTAGTTCCTTGTATCCCACCTTTTGAGCATGTTTGAAATCGTTTTAAATAAATTTTGCTAGTGAATTATATTAGTGCAGTATTGAGATTACAGAATGTTAAACACACTCCTCTTAAACCTCATTTTCATAAGCAGATTTCCAAGGTTCTCAGCCTCCTTCACTCCATTTCATCCATTTATTCTTCATTCTCTTTGCTACCTCACCTATCTTCCTCTCCATTCTGTTGTTGTGCCATGGGATGTTTATCCCTTCAACCTTTTTGTAGGCAAAGAGAAGAAAGTTCTTTATGTGCCTTTTAAAGAACCTTGAAACCCTCCAATAACCTTTCGATTCCATCTCCTCAGCAAATTCATTCAGAGCATTCTCTGCTCTCTTTATTCTGCTCTCTAAATCAGGCTTGTCGAGGGAATTCTTCAGTCTTAACAGGATTCCTTTAACCTCGTTTATGTATCTCTTTCTCGTTTCGAGATCAACTTTATGCTCCCACAGCTTGTAGTTGACTTCTCTCCATACATGGATCAGATCCATCTGTCTTTCTTTAAAGCTTAGTCTTCTGTCAGCATCTCCCAATGCTATCAATCCGTTGAGTTCTTTTTCCGTTTTCATCCTCTCTTCTCTGTTTACTCTGACAACCACATTCTTCTCTTCAAAAATCGTTAATTCAACCTTTCCATGCCATGAGTGAAGCTTTGTAGAGTCTTCAGCAAAGTATATGCTGGCTGAAAGTTCCCTATCGGCTTTCTCTCCCAGCTCCTGCACGTAACTCCATATCGTCTGGTGGGTAGGGGAAGAAGTGAAGCGGTTTACTTCATCTCTGGCATCTCTGTATGTCATTCTTAAAGCTGAATTAACTATGGCTTTGATATCTGACTGATACTTTCTTCTGCTTTCGAATTCTACAAGGTCGTACAATGGTATGCCTTTCCCTCTTATCCTTCTCAGGTTAAGAGTTACCTCGCCGAGAAGGGTTACAATCGTTCTTTTCCTGTATCCATTTCTTTGCATTTTATCTCTCTCGTACATCTTCCCGCAGTATTCTTCCACAAGAATCTCGTTTATCTGCTTAAGGATTTGTTTGAGCAGGATTGATGTCAGCGAAATCTTTTTATCGTATTCGATTCTAAGAGTTATTGCTGGAATTTCGATTGTTAGTGTGGGCACAGAGGGTGGGGTTGAATCCCTGCCCTTAAAAATTTCCACCCTTATTGTTACACCACCAACTTTTTGTTTTTCTGTCTTGTGTATCCAGTAGTTTCCTAAGTAGTTAGTATGCTGTTTTCTTGTATACGTAGGTTATCGGCTCGGTGGAGTTCCAGATACTTGTTGAATAGTAAGAACAAACCTGATATGTGTTGTTTATGAAGTTGTTGAGGTAGATGATGTTGAATCAGGTGACCAATTTTCAACAAAGCAACAAAAATTTTTAAACTTGGTTCCAAGTTCTGAGATAGTTAACAATGATAAGCGTATATCTCGTTGGCTTGAAGGTTCCAGAAAATGTAGGTTTCGTTGCCAGAGTTATGAAGAACTTTGGATTTGAAAAACTCTACCTTTTCGATTGCGAGGTAACTGTCAAATCTTTCAAGACCGCATCCCATGCTGTGGATGTGTTGAGAAGTGCAAAGATACTGAGGAAATTCGATGAAATAACAAACTACGTAAACATGCTCGTTGGGACTACTGGAGTTGTAACTCGGAGATGTGAGAGATACATCAGAAAACCTACATTTTCACCAGAAGAACTTAGAGAGTTTTTGGAGGGTAAGTCCTGTGAGGTTGCAATAGCCTTTGGTAGAGAAGATTATGGATTGTTCAACGATGAGCTTGAGCTATGTCACATGATCGTATCAATTCCAACAAATCCAGATTATCCCGTAATGAATGTAAGTCATGCTGTTGCCGTGTTGCTATACGAACTGAGCAAGGGTAAGTATAGAGTAGATGGTGAGATCGTTAAGGCGAGGGATGTTGAGAGGTTAATTGAGAACTTTGAAAAACTCATGATTCAAACTTGGTATCCAAGGCATAGAATAGAGAGGACGAAGATAGCTTTGAGGAGGATTCTTGGAAGGTCACTAATAACAAAGAGGGAGTTGAGTGTTCTCCATGGAGTTGTAACAAAAGCTTTGACATACATCGAGCATCTAAAGAAGCAAATCGAGTCTAAGTAAATCCTCAAGATTTTCAACATCTCTAACCTTCCTGTAAAGATTTCCCTCAGCATTGTGAATCGATAGGGCGGATATGTATCCAGATGCAACCTTCTCAAATCCAAGAACCTCAGGATTCAAAACTCTACATATAGGACACTCCCTCTCAAGGTAGTATCCTCCAACTTCAATTAGCTTCAAAGCCTTGGATAACAACTCGGGGGAATCTAAAGATTTAACATTTGGTTCCTTTGGGTGAGGAACCTTTACGAAGTAAACTGAACATCCATCCCTAAGTTCCCTAGGAGGATTCTCAAGTATCCTTAAAACATCCTCTGCATAGTATATAAGTTCAACCTCACCGTAAAACTCAAACCTCAACACATGCCTCCCACCCTTTCCAAGCTTTCCAACCCTCTCCTCCTCCAAAATCTTACCCCCAATCTTTGCAATCTTCCTCCTAATTTCAGATATCGTATCTTCAGGTAAATGGGAATCTACAAATATCAGCCTATCCCCCAAAACAACTGCATGCTCCAAATCTCCACCAGAACCCGCATAAAAAACTGGAAGATCTAAGTTTGAACTCCCAACTTCACTTGAAACTCTAAACATGAAATCCAACTCCCTTGGATCAAAGAACCTTGTTAAAGCCCTAAACCTCAACATTGTTAAATCATTCTACAAACTTCTTAAAAACCCTGCCAGATGAACTTCAAAGAAACGTATAGGAAGACAAATCCAAAGACCGATTTTATAAACCAGGATGGAACTATCCTCGTCAACCTTGCACCAACCTGAGCACCAATTACGGTTCCAACACCCAAAGATATAGCAGCGGTTAAATCGACAACCCCTTGATATATCTTGAATGCACCACTGACAACAGCCATACCCAAAAACGATGCGAGAGATGTCCCAACCGCAACCTTAACTGGAGATCCCAGGATGTATATGAAGGATGGAACGAGAGCGTAACCCCCTCCAAGACCCACAACACCTGTAACAATCCCTATAAAGAAACCTATTGTAGCCTTTGCCCTTAAGGAACCAGGAACAACGTTACCAGGGTTTTCAGGAATCCTCCTCACAACACCCTCGTAAACCATTCTAATTGAGACGTATAGGAAGGCAAATCCAAGTATGAGGTTTAACAACCAAATATGAATGTAAAAGAAGGCTATGGATCCTATCAGAGAACCCAAGACACCACTTAAAGCAACAACCTTTGCAGTTGAGTAATCGACATTCTTCAACCTCAAGTGTCCCAAAGCCCCTGAGGATGCGGTTAGAATTACAGCTGTTATCGTCGTCCCAATTGCCACGGGGAGTGGATAGTTGAATAAGAATGCAAGTGCAGGCAACATTATGACACATCCACCTATACCAAGCAAACCTCCAAGTGTTCCAGCTATCAAACCCGTTATAAGCAGAAATATTACATCCACATCGAGTTTAGATTTTAAATGTATTAAAGCTTTTTGGTTTAAATTTTAAACTCATAATTTACCTCTGTAAAACTTTGTGGCTGGACATCCAAGACATCTCCTCATCTCATACCTCCTACACTCTCCACAGAACACTCCACAGGGTGCAAAATCATCAATCTTATCAGCAACAACCTTCAAATCCATGTAGCTATCGTAATGAATCTCCTGGACTGGATATATGTCAAACCTCCTTATACCTGGCTGAGATCTTAAGGAACATCTCTCAAGACTCACACTCTCCAAAGAATGGTAATCCTCAGCAAATATTAGAGCAAAGAGATTGTAGCTACCTGTTGTAACGAAGAACTTTAATATCCTTGGACATCTCTCAAACTTCTTGAGTATGTTCTCCAAAGCTTCAGAACTCTCAACCTCCATTGCAACTATTGCAACTATTATCCCCAACTTTTCAACATCTATTAGAGGCTTAAACTTCACAAACCTCTCAAGCTTGTCCAATCTCTTCTTAACACCCATAACAGACATACCAACCTCCCTTGCAATCTCAGATAACTTTGCCTTCCCCTTCCTCTGCAAGAAAGATATTATCTTCCTATCCCTCTCATCCATATCAACACCCGTAAACCTTCAAAACTCTGCAGAAAGTATCTCTCTGAACTGGAACTTTCCCTGCTCCTCTTATCAGATTTACAATTCTATCTACAGTCATGAAGGTTGGTGAGTCTGCTCCTGCAGAGTGTGTAACCCTCTCCTCCATTATAGTTCCATCCACATCGTTTGCACCATAATTCAAAGCAATCTGTGTTAACTTTTCTCCCAATCCAACCCAGTAAGCCCTTATACTCTTGAAGTTACTCAAAACTATCCTTGAAATTGCAATCGTCTTTAAGATATCTATGGGATTCGTTCTATCCTTAACCAAACTTTCAAGCATCGTATTCTTTGGATGGAATACGAGTGGTATGAATGATATGAATCCCTTGGTTTTCTCCTGAAGTTTCCAGAGCTTGTATAGGTGAATTGCTCTATGCCTGTAACTCTCAATGTGACCGAATAGCATGGTGGCGTTACTCTTGAGACCTAGTTTGTGTGCAATCTTCATAACGTTTAACCACTCCTCAGCCTTTGCCTTCCTTGGACATATCAGCCTTCTAACATCGTTGCAAAGTATCTCAGCACCACCTCCAGGCAAAACCTCCAATCCAGAATCCTTCAACCTTGAAAGAATCTCTACAACACTACACCTCTCAATCTTCGCCAAGAAATGTATCTCGGTAGCAGTCAAGGCTTTAATTGTAACGTTTGGATACCTAAACTTTATCTCCCTAAATATATCTTCAAAGTATTCTACACTCACGTTGGGGTTGTGAGAACCAACGATGTGAACTTCCGTAGCCCCCCTACAAACTGCCTCATGAACCTTCTTCAAAACCTCATCCTTACTCATTAGATATCCATTCTCCCTCCAAAAGGCACAGAGTGGACACCTTGAGACACAGAAGTTCGTGTAGTTTATGTGTCTATTTATGACAAACATAACCCTGTCGTCGTTCATTGAGTTTGCAATCTCCCCAAGCTCATGAACATCCATCCTGAATAGATCTTCAATCTCTCTTACCCTCATCTTTCAACTCCTCCAATGACCTTTTAACCTCACATATCTCCCTTCTGATTTGAACGTTACTCCTAAATACGAAGTCGCTTATAACACCAAAGACGATTATCTGTAAGCCAGAAACGATTAGAAGTGTTGTCAAAACAGCTAACAGGTCATGAGAAACGTGTCTAAACCATTCGTAAACAACATATGATCCAACGATCAATCCCAAAAATATCAGGAACAATCCAAAGAGTAGAAAGAACCTTGCTGGACTAAATCTGATGAGTAGGTTGTAAACTGTCCAGCCTATCTTAAACCCATCCCTTAGGGGATTCAACTTTGTCCTCCCAACCCTCCTCTTATAAAATATTGGAACCTCAACGATCCTAAATCCCTTTGCAAGTGTTTCAACGGTTAGTTCAGCCTCTACCTCAAATCCATGCTTTTTCAGATCAACTTCCTTGTAAACCTCCCTCCTCAAAGCCCTGTAACCCGATAGAATGTCTTTTAGTTCAACCCCATAAGTGAATCTGAAGAGTGCATTTAGAATCTTGTTTCCAATTAGATTCAACCTCGTAAATGCTCCCTTCTCAAAGTTTAACATCCTGTTCCCTATGACGTGATCAGCAACACCCCTCCTTATTGGTTCTAGGAGTTTCTCAACGTCGTTTGGTAGGTAAGTTCCATCACCATCTATCAGAACCAACACATCACTGTTCAAAATCTGAAAAGCCTCGGAGATTGCCTGTCCCTTCCCCTTTCCACTCTGAACAATAACCCTGGCACCCCTATCCTTAGCAATCTCCCTTGTTCTATCCGTGCTGTTACCATCTATCACAAGGATGTCATCGTATCCCAAAGATTTGAATCCCTCAACAACATCACCAATGCTACCCTCCTCGTTCAAAGTTGGAATGACTATCGTCACATTCATGACTTCACCCTCTTAACTACCGCCTCACTACCACACACGGGACACACGTCGCCCTCAACCTTCCTCCCACAACCCCTACAGATCTTGATCCATCTGAAGTGTCTCGATATCTTAGGTTGAACTATGTTGTCAACCTTTAAACCAATCGAAATTGCAACGTTCTGGATTGAGTAGTCATCTGTAACGATTACAACATCCTCCCCCCTATCTATCAAATCCAAAGCCTTTGCAACTAACTTTATATCCGTATCGGAGAGTCTGTGAATGTCACCAGTATTCGTGGCAAGATCTAAAACCTTCTTAACATTTTCTACACTTGCCTCCTCAACCTTCAGATCTAAGAGTGAGAAGTAGAGCTGTGAATCTTCATCCTTTATCTCATCAACTACCTCTGGAATTGTAACCATGTTTTTGTAGCAGGCTTTCCTCATGAATATTGTGCTCGTATCGATCACGTAAACTGTCATACCTACAACTTATGTGAAAACAAAAATATATATTTTTCAGAGAGTACAGCCATCATCATTGAACAACTCAGATCCTGCCTGATTCATCACATCAAAATTTTCTTAATAGACAGATAAATCTTTCTCAATCTCCAAAATCCTTTCAAGATTAGCCTTTGTAGTTGGTCTCTTTGGAACTGCCCTACACTTCACTGGAGTTGAAGAAGTCCCAATCCTCCTTGCAATCTCCTCAATCTCAACCTTATCAAATCCTATAAGTGGTCTGAATACTGGTAGCTTGCAAACCTCATCTATCACCATGATGTTGTCAAGTGTCTGACTTGCAACCTGTCCAAGGGAGTCTCCCGTAACTATTCCCTTTGCACCCTCCTCCCTAGCTATACTCTCAGCAACCCTAAGCATCCTCCTCTTGCAAATTACACACGTGTAACTTTCGAGTCTCTTCCTCCTCAAAAAATCCAAAACTTCCTCAAGAAAACTTCCATGCTCAACAACCTTTACTTCAATCTCAGGATCATACAACCTCAAAAAATCAACAACCTTCCTAACACTACTTTCACCAAAGGGTCTGATGTCAAAGTGTATGGGTATAACCTTACAACCCCTCTTCATCATGAGCCAAGTTGCAACCGATGAATCTATTCCACCAGACAGCAAAGAAACAACCTTCCCCTCAACACCAAGAGGTATCCCACCAACACCCTTCACAACCTCATCAAAGACGTAGCAATCTTCATTCCTTATCTCAACGTATATTACCTTATCAGGATTTTTAAGATCCACCTTGAGATTTGGAAACTTCCTCAATATCATCGATCCAAGTCTCCTTTCCACATCCTTAGATGTAAATTCGTGCCTTCCAACCCTCTTAACTCTAACGGCAAACGTCTTTACATTCAACCTACCCTCACAGAAACTCAATATAAAATCGTCAAGTTCATCAAGCTTGCAGTGAAGGCAGGGTGAAAATGAAACTATTCCAAACACCCTCTTCAGCTTATCATCAACCCTCTCATCTGTAAATATCCAAATCCTCCCCCTATCAATTTTAAATTTAAAACTGATACCAAACTTTCTAATGTTCTCCAAAAGTTTCTTCTCCCACCTCTTTCTAACGTAGTCAGATTTTAAAAATATTTCAGAATATCTTATTAAATATTGCATAAAAATAAAAAATTATTTGGCCATCTCAACAGCCAACTTTATGTCGTCCACCTTAACCGTCTTTCTACCAGCGTGCTTTGCAACTTCAACTGCCTTCTTTGCAACCGAAACAGCATAGTCCTCCAAAACTTCCCTCAACTTCTCAACAGCCTCTGCACTTACCCTCTCAGCTCCAGCCTTCCTCACCAACCTGTCAATCGGTGCCAACGGCAACTCAGCCATCTACACCACCTCCAATCATCCTTTTGTCACAAGAGGTATATAAATTTTTATCTCGTTAAGCATGGTTACCACATCTTTAGTTGAAATCGATGGAAGTCTCATGAGCATCTCCATGCCAGTTCAAGCAATTGATAATAAAACAAATAATGTCACAATCTATAAATTATTTAAACACTCTTGAAACCCAAAACATGATCCATACCGTATATTCCTGGTTTGTTCACATTCCTTATCCATTTGATAGCCTTTATGGCACCACTTGCAAATGCTTGCCTACTCCAAGCCCTGTGAGTTATCTCAATCCTCTCTCCAAAACCTATGAAGAATGTTGTATGCTCTCCAACGACATCTCCACCCCTAATTGCAAATACACCAATCTCATCTCCCCTTGGACATATACCCTCTCTACCAAATACAATTTTCCTATCACCCAAAGCTTCCTTCAGTATTTCTGCAGTCCTTAGAGCGGTTCCACTGGGTGCATCCCTCTTAAATCTATGGTGAATTTCCAGTATCTCTACATCGTAATCCTTTAAGAATTCAACTGCAAACTCAACGAGCTTCCAAAATACGTTCACACCTACACTGAAGTTTGGGGATATTACAGCAGGAACTCTCTCACAGTATTCTTCAATCTTCCTCCAATGATCATCTGTAAATCCCGTCGTTCCAACGACAAGCTTCACACCCTTCTCACTTGCAACCCTTATGTTTTCAACTGCACCTTCTGCTGTTGTAAAATCTACGAGGACATCCGCATCTAAAGTTTCCTCCATATCTCTTGCATCTTTTATTGGAACTCCCAATCTACCAATCCCAGCAATCTCTCCACAATCCCTTCCAAGCTCTCTGAGATCAAAAGCCTGCACAAGCTCAAGTTCATCATCTTCAGTAACGTTCTTCACAATAACCCTACCCATCCTCCCAGCAGCTCCAGCAACTGCAACTCTCATGTCTTCACATCTTCAAGAAAAAAGATAACAATTTCTATGTTTGCACTTTGTGCTAAAATTTTATATGGACAATTGCTTAATAAGCTATTTCTTAAGTGGAAAATACTGCAACCATTACAACTTGTAAACATGCAAATCTTCGTATATTGGTCCCTTTGGTGTCAAGATGCTCCTCTTCAATTTAAAGCAATCGACAACCATCTCACCAAATTCAAAATCTCTATACTTCTCAATAGCCCTCATCAACCTCTCCCTTTCACTT
>QMZE01000019.1 GCA_003663025.1 Archaeoglobales archaeon | reverse complement strand
GGTAGTGCAGTTGATGATGGTGATATTATTACTATCTTGTTCGAAGTCACAAACTCCTTTATGTTCTTCACCTCTCCACTTCCCATCGGTCCAATGATCAAGTTTATCCCTCTCCCATACAATGCCTGAACCTTGTCCAACGCTACCTTCGGATCTACCTTCGTATCTTCATAGTAAAACTTTACTACATAATCCATCCCATTCTCTTCAAAGTATTTGTTTATGTCCTCCTCAGCAATCTCAAGTGTGTTCTTTATGTCTGTCCCATAAGTCGTCAGTGGACCAGAGAGATCCACCAAAACTCCTATTGAGATCTCCTTCTCAGCAGAAGCCAAAGGTATCAGTAGAACCAATGTTAACAACAACCATACCCTCTTCATATCCAAAACGGTGTTACAATTACTTATAAACTTTTTGAAAAATATTTATACCTATTTGGTATGCCAGATTCATGACAGTTGTTGAGGGGGCAATAATCTATGCAAACCTCGTAGTTCTCTTGGCTATGGGTTTGACACTCACATACATAACTACAGCTGTTCCAAACTTTGCTCAGGGCTCTTTTGCAGTTTTTGGATCTTACGTTGCATTGACACTCTTAAGGTTGTTCAAAATTCACCCCTATCACTCTATACCAGTATGTTTCATGTTTGGAGGTTTACTTGGAGTTTTAACATACGTAACAATACTGAGACCCCTTATAAAAAAGGAGGCTTCAATAGTAACTCTGATGATTGCAACTTTGGCGTGGGATTTAATTCTTCTTGGTGTCATGGGTGCATACTCAGAATATCTTAGTCATGTAACAAAGAAGCCAGCGATTAAATACATATTCACACCATACGACTTCACACTCCTTGGATTTCCAGCAATACTCTTTTTTTCAAGCCTAACAATCTTAATAACACTCCTAGGTCTCTTCATACTTCTATACAAGACTAAGTTTGGTGTCGCCTTGAGGGCTTCAATGGAGAATCCAGACTTGGCTGAGATAATGGGTATAAACGTTGAACACACAAGGCTATTCTCTTGGTTTCTTTCAGGATCACTCTCAGGTATGGCTGGATGTCTATTACCGTTCAAGCAGGAGATAGTTCCTGGAACTGGAGCAATAATAATTGTAACAATATTTGCTGCGAGCATAGTTGGAGGTTTGAGTAGTGTCGTTGGTGCTTTACTTGGAGGTTACATCGTAGGTATATCTGAGAGTCTGATAACTTACGAACTCTCCCTGATCTTTGGAGCTGAAGTTTTGGTTTATAGCAAGGTTGTATCTCTAATTATACTCGTTGTAACCCTACTGATAATTCCAAAGGGTCTTGTCAGTTTGAGGTGGAGGAAATGGCTTGGGAGCATATCCTAACTGAGATACTCCTATGGTTTGGATTGTATTCAATAGTTGCAATAAGCTTGAACATCGAATACGGATACGCAGGAATACCAAACTTTGGAAGGGCTTTGGCAGTCTTAATTGGTGCAATTGCAGTTGGAGGTATCACAAACAGGATACTGATTGCAATCTTCAATGTGACTGGTAGCTTTGCTGTTGCAAGTGGAATCGTTAAAACTACTGTCAACGAGATTGTGGCAAACAATCCAATCTTTGGAATTTCCCTCATGTTAATATCTCTGGTGATAGCTGGAATTTTGGGTGTAATTGTTGGTGCAATCTTCATACTTCCAAGTGCAAAGCTTTCCGAGGACTACCTTGCAATCACACTGTTGGCAATAAGTGAGGTGGCATTCATGGTCAGCTACTACAATCCAGAGATAATAGGTGGATACTATGGTGTTTCAACTCCAGACTTCTTTGCTTTTGTCTCTGGTGAATACAGGGTTTTTGTCTTCATGGGAGTTATACTATTCGTTGCATTGATTGTTTATCTGTTTGCTGAACGTCTTTTGAACACACCATACGGAAGGATACTGAAGGCTATGAGGGAGAACGAGGATGTTGTCAAATCATACGGTAGAGACATAATGTTTTTAAGGATAAAGACAGTTGCAATTGGTTCTGGAATTGCATCACTTGCAGGAGCATTATATTCAATGTTCACAGCAAACGTAATTGCAAGTTCATTCAGTAGGGTTGAGTGGACATTCTATCCATTCCTAATGATACTTCTGGGGGGATTGGGGAACAACAGGGGTGTTTTGATGGGTGTCCTTGCATTTGTAGTTGCAAAGGTTCTCCTAACTACATACAAGTATGAGATAAGAGCTGCTTTAAATTTGCCATTTGAAGCTGTATGGCTTGAATACATCCTATTTGGAGTTGTAGCAATTTTGATACTTTACTACAAGCCAGAGGGTTTAATAAAGGAAAAGCCAATAGTTACAAAGCCTATAAGGGAGAGAAAGAGTTTTAAATAATTCTCAAATTGCAAGATCATGAAGGTTAAGGATGTGATGACGAGAGATGTTATATACGTTGAACTCCCAAGCACGAGAGATGTTGTCCTTGAAGTTTTGAAGAAGCATAGAATTTCTTCAGTTCCAGTTTTGAAGGATGGTAAACTCGTTGGAATTGTTACAGTTAAGGATCTACTCAGGAAAGTAGAGGAGGATCAGCTTGCACTCCTCATGACGGAGAATCCCGTAACTGTGACACCAAACGATGATATAAGGAAAGTTGTTAATATACTCTTGAAAAAACAATTTAGAAGGCTTCCAGTTATTAGAAGGGGAAAACTTGTAGGTTTTTTGACAGTCAGAGACATAATAAAGAAGATAGCTGAGATGAACATAGACAGACCAATCGTAGATTACATGTGCAAGAACGTCGTGAGTGTTTGGGATGGCATGCCCTTGAACGTTGCTGGTGAAATCATGAGGTTGAGTGGTTCTGAGCTTTGTCCAGTTTTGGATGAGGATGCAAGATTGGTTGGTCTTGTGGATGAGAAGATAATGCTTACGGAGAGTCTAATTGAAGAGTTCATAGAGAAGACTCAGTTCTCCTCATCAAGTGATGTCGATGACGTTTGGAGTTGGGAGAGTGTTAGGGATCACGTTGTCAAGTTCTTTGAGATAAGTGTTCTAAGGTTGCCAAGAGAACCTGTTAGGAAGTTTATGAAGAGGCCAGCATACGTTTATCCTCAGATGAGTGTTTCAAGATGTGCAAGGGAGATGATTAGGAACGACATAGATCACATACCAGTTCTCGATCACATGGACAGGATATGTGGAATTGTAAAGGATAAGGGACTCATAAGGGTGCTCGTTGAGCTATGATAGCTGGAGTTGGACCTGCTTTGATAGACTACATACACCTGATAGACGAGTATCCAGAAAGGGGAGGGAATGCCATTGTTATGTGGACTAAGAAGTTTGCAGGTGGGGCTGGGGCAAACGTAATATATGGTTTGTCAAAGTATGGGATTGAATGCTCATTTTACTCAACCATAGGTAGGGACGAGGATGCTGAGTTCTTCAGGAGGAGTATGGAGGGGATTTACCTAAAGCTCAAGGTTACTCATGAGAGGACTGGTAGGGTGGACATATACGTTGACAGACAAGGTGAGAGGACATTCTTTGTCCATCCAAACGCATCTGGTATATTGGAGCTTGACATGGATTGTGAAGACTTTAAGATGAACGATTACTTTTACTTAGATCCATTCCCATCTAGGGAAAGCCTAAAGCTTCACATTGAAGTTGCAAGGAAGGCTAAGGAGTTTAGTAAGGAGGTAATCTTAAGCATGAGTTATCCATACGTTAAGATGGGATTTGATAGTTTGAAGGGGCTACTAAGATACACCGATATTGTAATTACATCGAAGGCTGAGTTTGATCTTCTTGATGTTGAAATTGATGATGTTTTAAAATTTGTTGATCTGTTCGTTTTGACAATGGGTAGAGATGGAGCTATGGCTTTGACTGGAAATTCTGAATTTTACCATCCAGCCTATAGAGTTAAGGTTGTAGATACCACTGGAGCTGGAGATTCCTTTGCGGTTGGATTCCTATACTGCTATCTGAAGGGCTACGATGTTGAAACTTGTTTGAAGATTGGAAACTTCGTTGCTGGTTACAGCGTTCAAAAATACGGTGCAAGGAACATCCCAAGCTTAAATGAAGTTGAATGTGAGATAAGTCATAATGACAAAGATGTATGAGTGCTTCAATCCCAAAAGTGCATTCCCCTCACCAATCTGACCAGCCACAATTCCCGAGAGTGCGCCAACAATTAGGGATATCTGAAAGAAGGAATTCTTTATTTCTTCAACATCAAAGTATACTACAATCCCACCAAAACTACCACTAACGTTTGTAAAAGGTTTGAAGAAGTTTGTTAAGATCATGTAAGAAGTTATTAGGAATATGGCTATGCACATGTATATGATTATCGTGTATAGTATCGTGCTACTCCTCACCTTCTTCTTGAATGCAACCTCGGAATCAGCATACCTTGCAACAACGTTGAATGCATCCTTTATTGTTGGAGCGGTTTCCAAAGCTTTAACTACAACAGGAATAACCTTTGAAAGAATTTCACTCTTAACTCTCAATCCAAACCTGACAAAAGCTCTTGGAATCAAGACACCCCACTCTATCTCCCTCCTCGTTACAGTTATCTCCCTCGTAAGCAAACCCATCTCAGTCTGTGACAAAACCCTCAAGCCTTCAAGTATGGTTAATCCAGCCTCATTTAGCATTGCAAGCTCAAAAAATACACTTGGAATTTGCTCCTCAAACTTCCTCAGAATCCTCTCCTTCATCTCAACTATCACAACCATTGGGATTGTGAATATGGAGAGTGTTATTAGGAGTGTGTATTCAAGTTTCAGAAATTTAAAAAGAAGGAGGAATGTAATAATACTCAATAAGGTTATGTGAAAAGATACAATCCTAAGTTCAAGTGCATGAACCCTCTCAACGAATGGGTGCAGTATGAACTTGATGAGCTTGTTCTTGACAATCTTCGATCTCTCAATCTTGAAAGTATCCTTAATATCCTCAACAACGTTTGCCTTTACAAGATCAAACCTCCTCTCATACTCCTCAAGCCTAACCTTTGGCATTGGCATCATTGACCTCAACAACCAGATGAACATTACAGTTGCAAGGGGTAGCATGAGAATCGTTCCAAACTTGTAAATCTCAAACATGGTTGTTCCCATAAACCTCATGACTGTTAGAACTATGAGTAGGAAGAGTGGAAAGACTACGAATATTGATATGTAAACCTCAGCCATCATTCCCAAGAAGTCTATGAAAGACTCAAATGTCCTCTCCCTCTCCTCAGCAAGCTGTTCAGACTTCCTCCTTAAAAATTCTGATAACCTCCCACCACCTTCAAGTATGAATATCATGTTGTCGAGGAAGGATGCAAGCTGAGGAGAGGGGGTTGTATCCCTGACAAACCTCATACCGTCATACACGTTCTTTTTGAATATCTCCGTCATCTCAACGATCATCATAAACTCCCTGCTCAACTCACCAAATATTTGCCTAGACTCGGCTATCGTCCTTATCATCTCTTGAATTGGTGTCCCACCAACCGCCATCCCATACATCATGTTTATTGCGTGTGGTAAATAGAGTTCTATTTCACCCTTCCTTCTACTTGCAACGAAGAATGGATAGGAGAGTATTATGTAGTTTGTAAGTTTGTATGCTATGTATCCAAAGATTATGGATGTGAATGGATAGATCATCTTTACAACGTTGTAGTGGGATAGGATGTAGTTGTAGAGAGGTGTGAAGCTTGCAACGTATAAAATCAAACTTGGAGGGATTAGGGTAACTAAGACAACACCCAATGCCAAACCTACTGCAAAGGATAAGATAGAGTAGAAGTTTGCAATTGCAAATAGCTCCTGGGTTGTGAGTGGCAACCTTGAAGAAAGTATAGCCCTATCAACATCCCTATACTTACCCCTATTCTTGATTATCTTGAAAGTCCACCTCCTCACAAGCACCTTTGGAACGTAAATACCTGTCATCTCAGACTCTCAAAAGCCCTCTCGGGATTCCTGTAATACATCTGTATGTGTCTTGTAACTTCCCTATAATCCCTAACGTTCCTCCTATACATCAACTCCAAAAACTCCTTCCTCCTTCTCAACTCCTCTATCACATCCATAACATCCACACCCTGCATTGTTGCAATCTTCTCAATCTTCTTCGAATCTGCAAGTTGAACGTAACTGTCACTTGCTGGATCCCACTCAAATATCCTGTTTATAAGAAGCTCCTTTGTCTCAGGCTCCAAGCCAACAATCTCAACAATCTCCTTTATCCTCCTCTTCCTAACACCCCTCATAGTCCACATGAACTGAACTATTATTGAATCCAAAAACTGTATCATAACCCTTGGAACTCCCAATGGAGGGTTTTCGAGTCTATATATCAACTGATTGACATCTCCAGCATGAAAAGTTGAATAGCTTGCATGTCCAGTTGACATTGCTTGAAACAGTGTTAAGGCTTCCCTACCTCTAACCTCTCCAACAACGATGTAATCTGGTCTCTGTCTCAAGGCTGCTCTGAGAAGTTCATACATATCTATCTCCTGCCCCTCGACACCTGTCCTAGTAACCTGAGCTATCCAGTTTTCATGATGCAACTGTATCTCTCTTGTGTCCTCAATTGAAACAACCTTAGCTTCCAGTGGTAAAAACATGAGGAGTGCGTTTAGGGTTGTAGTCTTTCCTGATGCTGTTTCACCTATAACCATGAAGTTCATCCTGTTTTCAATTAGTAACCAGTAGTAAGCCAGTAGTCCCGAGTTGAATGTCCCGTAACTCATCAGATCGATTGGTGTAAATGGTATTGATCTAAACCTCCTTATGGTGAATGAGGAACCTCTCGTGGAGACATCCATCCCGTAAGTAATTTGAATTCTGCTTCCATCTGGTAGAGTTGCATCTACGAGTGGATTTGCATAGGATACGTGCTTACCAGACTTCTGTCCTAAGAGAAGGACAAGACTGTCAAGCTCATCTCGATTGAAAGAGATGTTTGTCCTCATACTTCCATGCTTTCTGTGAAAGACGTATATGGGTATGTTGTATCCATCACACGATATGTCCTCAAGGTTTGGATCTATGAGGAATGGATCTATGGCTCCAAATCCAAAGAAGTCTCTCATCAAATAGTATAGCATCTTCAATGTCAATTCAGACTTTATCTTCAATCCGTATTCGTCTATTATCTCATTCAAAACCAAAAAGACAAGTTTAACCTTCTCCTCCTCACTCAACCCAATCTCCTTCAAAACTATCTTCCTTCTCAAATCGTCAAATATCAGACTCAGTATTTCAAGCTCATTCTTTGCAATCTGAGGCTCCAATATCCAGTAAATCTTTTCAAGAGTTTCAACGTTCCTCCTTATTTGAACTAGAGAGAAGTTTGGGACAATCCAATACTCATCTATCACATCGTAACCCTCTGGAACACTAACGTCAAGTATTGGAATGTTTACCTTCTCATACATCTCAAGGAGCTTTTGGTAGTGCATGGGTATCATTGAGAATTGTATGCTGGGAAGGTCAAAATACTTTCGAAAGACTTTTCAAATAGAACTGAAACTATCTTGAATGAAAGAGATCCTTGCAAAGGCTAGGGAGATTGCTGAAGTAATTAGGAGGGAGGGGTTTGTTAAGATTGTTACACACATAGATGCCGATGGCATAACGTCTGGTGCGATTGCATTTGAAAGTCTCAGGAGGGCTGGAATAGATTGTGAGATAGAATTTTTGAAGAAGTTGGATGTTGATGTGATTGGAGATGAATTTGTTTGGTTCACAGACTTGGGTAGTAGTTGTATAAGGGAAATTGTCAGATCTGGGTTGAGATGTGTAATAACAGATCATCACGTTCCCGATGGTTACTACAAGAACCAGTTAAATCCTCACGATTTTGGATACGATGGAAGTTACGATTTGAGTGGTTCAGGTGCAACATACCTTGTTTCAAAGTTTCTAAATCCTGTGAATCACACAGACCTCATTCAACTTGCGATAGTTGGTGCTGTTGGTGATCTTCAAGATTCTAGGGAATGCAAACTTGTAGGATTAAATGAGGCTTTGGTCAATGAGGGTGTTACATACGGATTTTTAGATGTTGAGAGGGATTTGAGGTTCTTTGGTAAGCAGACGAGACCTGTCTTCAAGATGTTGGAATACAACTTCGATCCATACATACCTGGAGTCAGTGGGAGTGAAAGGGGTTCGATAGATCTGTTGAAGAGGTTGGGGATACCTCTAAAGTTTGAAGATTGGAGGAGATGGATAGATCTGGAAATAGATGAAAGGAGGGCGATAGTATCTGAACTTGTAAGGATATGCATTAGGAACAAGTATCCAATAGGTTACATAGGGAGGTTGGTTGGGGAGTGCTACATACTTAAGAAGCAAGCTGAGGGAACTGAGCTTAGAGATGCAACTGAACTTTCAACACTTCTAAATGCCACAGCAAGATACAACAAGGCTGAGATAGGTTTGAAAGTTTGTCTTGGAATTTTGGATGGAGATTTGGACTGGGCTTTTAGGAAGGCAAGGAGACTGTTACAGATGCATAGGAGGAATCTTTCTGAGGGTATAAAGTTGGCTTTGAGTAGGATGGAAGAGCTTGAGAACATTCAGTTCTTCCATGCCAGAGATGAGATAATCGATACGATAGTTGGTATAGTGGCTGGTATGTGTTACAGTAGGGTGAATCTTGAAAAACCCATAGTTGCATTTGCAAACTGTGATGAGGGTGTTAAGGTTTCTGCAAGGGCTACACAGAGATTGGTTGATGGTGGTGTGGATCTTGAAAAGGCTATCAGGTTGGCTTGTGAAAGGGTTGGAGGGAGTGGGGGAGGTCACAAGATTGCAGCTGGTGCGGTTATACCGAGGGGAAAGGAGAATGAATTTCTTGAGGAGTTCAACAGGATTATAGGTGAGCAGATTAGGAATGGGGCCGGTGGGATTTGAACCCACGACCAGCGGGTCTCTTCGGTCAGAGCTCCAACGGGTCATCACAACTCAGAAGACCCATTGGTCATCACACCGCTGGAGCCCGCCGCGCTTCCTGGCTACGCCACGACCCCTCAACAGTATGTATCATCCTCAAAATATAACGGTTACGCTTTTGGGAGTTAGTTGAAAACAGTGTTTAACGCTATGATGAGAAATTTACTTCTCATTTCTACGTTGATCTATGTGGTATTTTAAGTATTTCTTCTGATTTTTTACAGGTAGTTTTAGCTGTCATATTCTGATTAAGAGGAGTATTAATTTCATTGACTAATATTTATTTTATTGTGAAATTAAATTAAAATAAATCAAAGAAGCTTGTTAAAAGTTTGTAGAACTTTAAAGGATTCGGAATGGTATCTCTTCCAAGTGCACACTTATTGATCGAAGTCGGGGATCTCTATCTTCCCTTCATCTATCTCCCTGATTATCTCCTTGGGATGTTTTCTCTCAACAGTTATACCCATTGAAACGCATGTGCCCAAAACTTCTTTTACTGCTGACTTCATTGAGTAGCTGAGCATCTGCTTCTTCTTTATTCTTGCAATCTTTATCACCTGATCAATAGTTAAGTTCCCAACATACTCATGCTTAGTCCTCTGTGAACCTTTCTCAATACCAAGCTCCTTCTTAACCAAAGCTGAAACTGGTGGAACTCCTACCTCTATCTCAAAACTCCTATCCTCCTTGACAATTATCTTAACTGGAACTGGTAATCCATCAAAATCCTTTGTAGCCTTGTTTATTGCATCTACAACTTGCTTTACATTTAAACCCAATGGACCTATAGCTGGACCTAAGGGGGGACCTGGTGTAGCCCTACCACCGGTAACCAGAACCTCTACAACCTGCATCTCAATCACCCCTCTCAATAACTCTTACATGATCAGCCTTAACGGTGATTGGAATGGGAACAACAGCTTCAATCAACTCTACAGTGATCTCGTTTTTTGATGCATCTATCCTCCTGACTATGGCATGTTCACCTTTGAATGGGCCAGCAATGATCTCAACCTTGTATCCCTCCTTAATCTGTTCAACAGCCCTCCTTGGTATTAGGAAATGTTCAACCTCCCTAAATGGTATCTCACCACCCAATATTCCCCTCGCATGTGGTATTCCAGTTATAGCCCTCTTAACGTTCTGAACATCCTTCGCCTCAACTATAACGTATCCCCTCAACTCCTTTGGAGAGAGTATAGAATAAACATCTAAATTATACTTCTTAACAGCTAACTCCATTAAATTTGCAACAATCCTCTCCTGATTCACAGTTGTCTTTACAGCAAAGAACTTACCCATAATCTCACCTTAAAATCTTTGGAACGATCTCCATCATCACATATATCAAAAATCCTATAAATCCAACTATGAACATGACAGCTATTGCAGTTTTTGTTGTCGTTGTAAATTCATCCAAGTCTGGCTTTCTCGCCATCTTCAGAACGTTTATGTATTCCTTCGTTTTTTCATGTATCTGCATAAAATCAGCAACTTTTGTAAATATTTAAACGTTTCTCCTTCATATTCTAGATACATTAAAATTAGCTCAATCTTGATCAATTAAATAATTTCCAGAATGGAAAAAAATATATATAGAACCAATATAGATAGTTATTATTGGGGGTGAATTGAAATGGAGGAGTTGAATGAGAAGGATGAGAGGATAGTCCAGCTACTGATAGAGTCCGGATTAAACAAAAACATCGCTAGGGTAATAGTCTATCTGTCTAAGGCCAAGGAGGCTATATCTAGAGAAATAGAGAGGGCAGCAAATCTTAGACAGCCAGAAGTTAGCCTTGCTATGAAGGAACTTAAGGAGAAGGGTTGGATAAAGGAGAGAGAGCTAAAGAAGAAGGGAAAGGGGAGACCTCTCAAGAGCTACAAGTTAACGATGGATTTAAAGGAGATTGCAAAGATGCTAATTGAAAAGAAGAGGGAGGAGATAAAGAAGATGGAGAAAGATTTGGAGGAGCTTGAGAGTCTTGTAGGTCTAAAGTGACCTTTTTGTTTTTATTTTAGTTTCAGGCTTACCGTATGACAGTGAAAGGT